>JANNZB010000623.1:0-2093 GCA_031410395.1 Novosphingobium sp. | reverse complement strand
GCACGGGTGATCTCGGGCACAGCCAGACGCCCCAAGGCGGGAAGGATGAAGCGCTTGAGGTTGCCGCGATATTCCTTTGCCGTGCTCGCCTTCAGACGCACGGAGATATGCTCCTTGTCGAAGCGGTCAGCCAGATCGCTGACCGTGGCAGCGTTGCGTTTTGCCGCACGATCAGCTGCAGGATCTTCGCCGTTCTTGACGGCGGCGATGATCGTGATCGCCCGGGTGCGCGCCTGATCGCAGGTCAGGACCGTGCTGGGCCCGAGGCTCATCCGCCGCGCTCGTCGCCCTGCGCGAAACTGCACCACGAAGCTTTTCCGCCCGCTGGGCATCACGCGCAGTCCAAAGCCAGGGATGCCCTCATCCCAGAGGAAGAACTCCGTCGCCTGCGGCTCGATAGCGTCGATGGTGCGTTTAGTCAGTTTGGGCATGGGCGATCCTGTGCTGCGATCTTGGCTGGCCCCCACAGTGGGGATGATCTTGGCATAGTCAACGAACACATTGAAATTGCGTGATAAAACGAAAATCTGCGTAGGCATTGGGGCGGCTGAACTTGCTGGGAGTGACGCAATACCGGTCTTGCTGTCGAATCAGCGTCGGCGTTTCGCTCGCCTCTGACCGCTGCTAGGGTGGCTCAAAATTGATCCGGATTTCCAATGGCATCGAAATCGACCCTGAATGCAAAGAACCTCAAGACGCTGAGCGCGGAACGTCTGGCCGAACTGCTGATCGAAATCAGCACCGGCTCGGCGGTGGCCAAGCGGCGGCTGCGGCTGGAGCTGGCTGGGGCGCAAAGCCCGAAGGAGGCGGGGCGCGAAGTGGCCAAACGGCTGACCAGCATCGCCCGTGCGCGCAGCTTTGTGAACTGGCAGAACCGCAAGCCGCTGGTCACCGATCTGGAAAGCCAGCTTCGGGCGATCAAGGAGCAGATCGCGCCTGCCGATCCAACCGAGGCGCTGGCGCTGACCTGGCGCTTCATGCAGGTCGCCAAACCGCTGTTCGAGCGGTGCGATGACAGCAGCGGCATCGTCATCGGCGTGTTCCACGATGCCTGCGCGTTGCTGAGCGAGATCGCACTCGCAGCCGGAACGCCGCCCGAGGCGTTGGCCGATGCGGCACTCGAGGCTTTGCGCGACAACGGCTATGGCCAATATGACGGCCTGATCGCCATCTTGGCCCCTGCGCTGGGAACCGAGGGGCTCGCCCATCTCAAAGCGCGGATCGAGGCGCTGGCGGCGACACCGGTTCCTGTGCCGCCGAAGGGTGAATGGGAGGCGGTGGGCTGTGGCAGCGGGGGTGCAACCTATGCGCACCAGATGGAAGAACGCTCCCGCCAAAGCCTGGTGCGGATGGCGATCAAGGACATCGCCGATGCGATGGGCGAAGTGGATGCGTTCATCGCCCAATACGAACCCGCCACACGCAAGGTACCAAAGATAGCCGCCGAAATCGCGGAACGCCTGCTGGCCGCAGGCAGGGCAGATGATGCGCTCGGTTTCATCGAGCGGGCGGAAGTGGATAAGAGCCGCTGGGTTCCGCACGAATGGCAGGCGGTCCGGCTGGATGTGCTGGAGGCGCTTGGCCGCAACGACGAGCCGCAGGCGTTCCGGCTAGAGTGCTTTCAGCGCAGCCTCGACGCTGACCATCTGCGCACCTATTTGAAACGCTTGGCCGACTTCGACGATGTCGATGCCGAGGAAAAAGCGATGACCTATGCCATGGTCTATCCAGCCGCGCTTTCGGCGCTCCAGTTCCTGATCCAATGGCCCGATTTGAACCGTGCGGCAAGGCTGGCGCTGCAGCGGTTCAGCGAGTTGGACGGCGATCACTATGAAGTTCTTACCCCGGCCGCCGAAGCCCTGTCGGTGCGCTTTCCCCTGGCCGCCACGCTGGCCTTGCGCGCGATGATCGATTTCACGCTGAACGCAGGGAAATCCAGTCGCTACCAGCACGCAGCGCGACACCTGGCCGAATGTGATGCACTGGCCAGCCAGATCGAGGACTTCGGGACGGTCGAACCTCATGCGACCTATGTCGCCCGCTTGCGCCGGGACCATGGCCGCAAGTCCGGCTTCTGGGGTCACTTCGCGTGA
>JANNZB010000622.1:0-1840 GCA_031410395.1 Novosphingobium sp. | reverse complement strand
GCCCCGCACCTCGTCCAGCCGCCAGCCGGTGTGGTTTTCAAAGGCGGAATTGACCCAAACCACATTTTGAGCGGCGTCGGTTATGATCACCAGATTTTCCATCGCCTCGACGATCTTGCCAAGGCGCAGCAACTGCTCGCGCAATTGCGTATCCTGGGTCACATCGCGCACCAGGAAAATCGCGCCGGGGCGGCCCCCGGGATCGCTCGCCGCCTTGAGTGCGCCCGTCAGTTCGAAGTGGTGCGGCCCGTCGGCCAGGTCAAGCCGGTAGCGGACTTCGCGGGAACTGCCGGTCGCCAGCACCTCGCGCAGCGCCGCCATGGCAATGCTCGCCACTTCCGGTGGCAGCACCGCTTCCATGGATTTCCCGGCCAGACTCGTACTTGGGGCGGCCATCAAATGTTCCGGCCCGGCCGCGAACCCCGTATAGCGACCGTCCGCATCAATCTCGAACAGCAGGTTCGGCAGCGCTGCAAGGGTTGCCTCCAACCGACTGGCAACCTCGATGCTCTGCCTTTCAGTGATACGCCGGACAAGGGTCGACCCGATCAAATTGGTCATCGAGGTCAGCAGCTTCAATTTTTCGCCCGAAATCACCTGATTTTCAGCACTTACGCCGAAACAGGTAAGTCCCAAAAGGCTCCCGTCCGAACGCATCGGCTCAATGACCAGCGAGCCCATGTCGCTGTGCAGGATCGCAATTTCGGGCGGCAATTCCGCCAGTTCGCGGGCGTTGCGAATGTGGATCGGTCCCTCAACTGTCAGTCGCCCAATAAAGTCTTGCAGAGCCGCCCGACCCGGCACGTTCGCAGACTTGGTGCCGTTGGAATGCGAGTAGTGCGTGACAGTAAACGAGCCCGCCTCGACCGCCTGAAACAACGTCGCACTGTCGACCTGCGCGTTGCGACAGATCCAGCCCAGTGTATCTTCGATTGCGGTTTCTTGACCCGACGGGGAAGCGTGCAGCAGAGCATTCAGATCATCGACAAGTTGAAGGTATCCGAGCATTGAAAACTCCCGCAGAAGTAGAGCCAAGTACACCTCACTTTTTCTTCCCGTGAAGGCAACCCACCTTGTGACGGAATTCCCGTTCGGTCAAAAGAGACTTGCCCAAAGTACGGCCCACGCCGTAAGCGGCAGCCAACTCCGACACCGTGAGCCGCGCCTCTCGCACGACGCGCCGTTGCACCTCCAGGGGTCGATCTCTAATTCACTGACCTGTGCGCCCATATGTCCACGATCTGCCTAGCGAGGTTCACGGCGTCAAAAGGCTTGACGACCACTTCGAGTGCACCCAATTCCGTGAGTTTGTGTACGTCATTTTGTTGAGATTTCGCGGTCATGAAGATAACCGGGGTCGCTGCAAATGCAGGCAGCTGCGGAGGGCCTGAAGTGTTTCCTCTCCACTCATATCTGGCATCATCACGTCAAGAAGAAACAGATCGGGCATCACACTCTCAACGCAGGCGAGGGCTTCCCGACCCGATGAGCATCGCGCGACTTCAAGTCCCCCAAATCATGAAGCGCTATCGACGAAAGTTGAAGGATATCATCATCGTCGACGTGCAAAATCCTAGGCAGAGGTGCGCCTATTCTCACCCTCCCTGTTGGAAATCTCCAGGACTTAATCCGCCACCTACCAGGGCAAGTAATTCTTAAGTGCACTTCGACATGACCAATTTACCGCAAAAGTTGTTTCTTGTAATGCGGATGCCAACGGTGGACCAAAAACCAGCCGCGCAGGCGCAAAAGTCGTCCAGCTGAGGGGTGCCCGTTTGCGGCGCGTGGGTGTCAGGGGTTTCATGGGGGCCTCCGTTGCGTTGCGATGGGTGCAGACAGC
>JANNZB010000621.1:0-1752 GCA_031410395.1 Novosphingobium sp. | reverse complement strand
TCGACCCCACCCGCATCGCCGCGACGGGCCGCAAGCTGAACCTGACGTCCGATGCCCGCGCGCGGTTTGAACGCGGGGTTGATCCGCAGTTTCTGGATGCCGGGCTCGACATCCTGACCGACCTGATCCTGCGCATCTGCGGCGGTGAGGCGAGTGAAGTTGTCCGCGCCGGAACGCCGCCATCGGGCGCGAAGGCGGTGCAATACGATCCCTCGCTCTGCGCCACGCTCGGCGGCGTGCCGATCAGCGACGAGCGCCAGAAGGCAATTTTGCAGGCGCTGGGGTTCTCTGTTTCCGCCGATTGGACGGTCACCACGCCCGGCTGGCGGCCTGACATCGATGGCCCGGCTGACATCGTGGAGGAAGTCGTCCGCATTCACGGGCTGGACAATGTGGCTTCGGTAGCCCTGCCGCGCGCAGATGGCGTTGCCCGGCCCACCGCCACCCAGGCGCAAAAGCTTGAGCGCAAATTGCGGCGCACGGCGGCGAGCCTTGGTCTAAACGAGGCGATCACCTGGTCGTTCATTTCCGAGCGAGAAGCCGCTGCCGTGGGCGGCGGCAATTGGGTGCTGCAAAACCCGATCAGCGAAGAGCTGAAGGTCATGCGGCCATCGCTGCTGCCGGGGCTGCTTTCTGCGGTGAAGCGCAACCTTGATCGCGGGGCATCATCGCTGCGACTGTTCGAAATCGGGCGGCGCTATCTGGCCGATGGCGAACATCCGACGCTTGTTCTGGTGCTCGCGGGCGAGAAGGCCGCGCGCGGCTGGCAGAGCGGCAAGGCTGAGGCCTTTGACGCGTTCGACGCCAAGCGCCTATGCCTCGATCTGCTCGAAGCTGCGGGCGCGCCGGTTGATAATTTGCAAATTATGGGAGAGGCGGGGGACTTCTATCATCCCGGCCAATCGGCAACTTTGCGGCTCGGCCCGAAGAACGTGCTGGGAAGCTTTGGTGTGATCCACCCGGCGACGCTCAAGGCGTTTGATATTGACGGGCCGGTGGTGGCTGCGGCGATTCACCTTGATGCGATCCCGGCGAAAAAGGGTGCGGCTGGGTTTGCGCGAGGCGCATACGCGCCGCCGGCGTTGCAAGCGGTGACGCGGGACTTTGCGTTCGTGGTTGATAATGACGTGCCTGCGGGCGATCTGGTCCGTTTGGTTAAGGGCGCTGATAAAGCGAACATTATCGCAGTGCGTATTTTTGACACGTTCACAGGAAGGGATGTGCCGGAAGGGCGAAAGTCAATCGGAGTGGAGGTTACACTGCAGCCTCGCGAGAAGAGTTATGATGATGCCGAATTGGCTGCAATCTCAACGAGCATTGTTGCAGCCTCGCGTAAAGTTGGAGCTAATGTTCGACATGAGGCGGTGGGCGCTCTTGTTGGCGGCGGTGCGGTTTTACCAAGCCCGTCATCCTGAACTTGTTTCAGGATCCATCGCGCCGCAATCGCGTAGCTCACCTTTTGTGTACCTGCCTCACCTCCCGCGTCTTTTCCGCTTGAACCGCGCGCGAGGCTAAATGGATCCTGAAACAAGTTCAGGATGACGAATGAATTGAATATGGGAAATTATGACTTCTAATCGCCGCACCTTTGCCATCATCTCGCACCCCGATGCGGGCAAGACGACGCTGACCGAGAAGCTGTTGCTTCAGGGCGGCGCTATTCACTTGGCGGGCGAGGTGAAGGCGCGGGGGCAGGCGCGGCGGGCGCGGTCGGACTGGATGAAGATCGAACAGCAGCGCGGGATTTCGGTG
>JANNZB010000620.1:0-5150 GCA_031410395.1 Novosphingobium sp. | reverse complement strand
TCGATGCCGCGTGACTTCTTCCACGGCCGCCATGCCGGGCTGCTCGTGCCCCTGTTTTCATTGCCCTCGCGCGAGAGCTGGGGGATAGGCGAAATCGGCGATCTGCCGCGGCTCGCGGCATGGATGACGGGCGCGGGATTTTCTTTCGTCCAACTGCTGCCTATCAACGAGATGGCCGAGGGGCAGAACTCGCCGTATTCCGCGATGAGCGCCATGGCGGTGGACCCGATTTTCATATCTCCGGCCGCGGTGCCCGACGTAGCGGCGCTCGGCGGCGAGAACGTCCTTCCGGCCGCCGAGCGTGAACTGCTGCGCCAGGCGCGCGCCTCGCCATCGATCGACTACACGGCGGTCCGCACCGTCAAGCTCCTCGCCCTCCGGGCGGGGTTCAGTCGCTTTCGCGAGCAGGAGTGGAAGCAGGACACCAACCGGGCGCTGCGCTTCAAGGCGTTCATCGCCAATGCCCGCTGGTGGCTCGCCGATTACGCCCTGTTTCGCGCGCTGCACGCGCGCACCGGCGGTCAGTCGTGGCAGCAGTGGGACGCGCCGCTGCGGGATCGCGACGCCGGCGCGCTGGCGGACGCACGGCAGGAGCTGGCCACCGAGATTCTCTTTCACTCCTACCTGCAATGGCTGGCGATGCGGGGATGTATGATGTTGTGGTTATCGACAGTCCGCCTATCCTTGGCCTCGCCGACGCGCCAACGTTGTCGGCGCTGGTCGACGGCGTGATCTTCGTCGTCGAGGCTGATCGCAGCCGCCGTGGGGCGCTGAAGATGGCGCTGCGCCGCTTGCGAGCAATGCGGCCGATCTTGCTCGGCGCGATCCTCACCAAGTTTGATCCGCTGAAGGCAGGCAACCGCTACTCAGAATACTATGGATACGATTACTACCAGTACAACAGCGAACCGCCGGCTGCCTAAGTCAGTGCGGCCGGGTAGCCAGTCCATGGGCGCGGCCAAGCTCGCCAGTCTGGCGGCATGCCTGGTTTTCAGCGCGCTTTCGCTGGGTAACGGAATTGACCGGCAGGCGGCGAACAGCCCGCGGCTGGCCGACAGGGTTCCGGCACTGTTCGCTGATCAAGCGCTGATCGCGCGCGGCGAGGCTGAACTCAATTCGGGCCGGCTGGTCGCGGCCTATGAAGATGGCGTCGATGCTGTGCGCCGTTCGCCGGTTGATCCCTCAAGTTCGGCGTTGCTCGCTTCTGCCCGGCTGGGTTTGAATGACCCTGCTGGCGCCCAGCGCGCCTTTCGTGTCGCCGGGCAAATGGGATGGCGCGTGCCCTTGACCCAAGCTTACTGGATGCAGCAGGCAATTGCGGCGGGCAATCTTACAGTGGCCGCCACGCGCATGGATGCGCTGCTGCGTCAGCATCCTTGGGTTCTGGGCCAGCCCGGCATCCTCGCGCCGCTCGAAAACAATCCTGCCGGGCGCGCGGCCATTGCCGGCAGGTTGATGGCGGCCCCGACATGGCTTTCCTCCTACGCTTTCAATGTCGATGGCCTGTCTGCCGATGTGATCAGCCAGCGCGCTCAGGTCCTCGGGCTTCTTGCCGCTCGCGGTGTGCGGGTCGGCTGCGATATGGCCGCTCCGCCAACCACGCGACTGGTCGACACTGGTCGCATTGCCGAAGCGCAGGCGCTGTGGCGCAGCCAGTGTCCTGAAGCTGGTACAGCGATTCCCGCCGACCCTGATTTTGCTTACCTGCGCATAAGCGGCGCGCGCTCCTATTTCGAATGGGATCTCCTGGGCAGCGCTGACGTCGGCGTGGTGATTGTGCCGGCGAGCAAGGCCCCCGCGCAGCAGCTCGAAATCCACAATGGGTCTCCCTTCATCCGGCAGGTACTAAACCAGCTCATTGCTCCTGCCCCGGGGCGCTACCGCCTGTCGTGGCTTGCAGCAACGGGGGAAGGCAAGGCGTCCAATCAGGCGCTCGTCGAGCTTGGCTGTCGGCAAGGGCCTGCCCAGCGGCTGGTTCCGACTGCTTTTGGCGCGCAGTGGCATGCTGATATTGAGATTGGCCGCGATTGTCCGGTGCATATGCTGAAGGTCTCGGTGCTTCCGGGGCCCGACAATCTCCTGTTGGGCTCAATCCGGCTAGACCCCACAGGCTAGCTCTTTCGCGATTCGATTTCGCATTTGCGAGCACAATCGCGCTTCCCGCCAAGCTGAAATTCTGCCTATATCACGTCGATCGGCATAGACCGACCGATTTGGGCAAGGAGCAAAATCTATGACACGTGTAGCAATCGTTACGGGCGGCACCCGCGGCATAGGAAAGGCGATCAGCCTCGCACTTAAGGATCAGGGTTTCACCGTCGTTGCCAACTATGCCGGCAATCAGGACGCGGCGCGGGCGTTTACCGAGGCAACAGGGATCACCGCGTATCGCTGGGACGTTGGCGATCACGAGGCCTGCATCCATAATTGCAACGAAATTGCCTCAGTAGTCGGGCCGATCGACGTGGTCGTCAACAACGCCGGTATCACGCGCGATGGCGTGCTCCACAAGATGAGCTTTGATGACTGGAACGACGTAATGCGCGTCAATCTGGGCGGCTGCTTCAACATGGCCAAGGCAACCTTCACCGGCATGCGTGAGCGCGGCTGGGGACGGATTGTCAATATCGGCTCGATCAATGGCCAAGCTGGGCAATATGGCCAGGTAAACTATGCCGCCGCCAAATCAGGCATTCATGGATTTACCAAGGCGCTGGCGCAGGAAGGGGCAAAGTTTGGCATTACCGTAAACGCCATCGCGCCCGGCTATATCGATACCGACATGGTCGCCGCCGTGCCCGCGCCGGTGCTCGAAAAGATCGTCGCCAAGATTCCTGTCGGTCGGCTCGGACAGGCGAGCGAAATCGCCCGGGGCGTGGCCTATCTGTGTTCGGAAGACGCCGCCTTCATTACCGGGTCAACGATGAGCATCAACGGCGGACAGCATATGTATTGAGGAGCGGTTTGACAGGCTCAGCATGGGCGGATCTTGAACCAGAACCGGCATTGCCTGAGCACATCACATGCGGCGCGCAACTTCAGCCCAAAATGACCACACTCTACCACCCCCCGGTGAAACGCTCGGTAGAGATTGCCGGGCACAAGACCTCGATCAGCTTGGAACCGCTGTTCTGGGATATGCTCAAGGCTGCTGCTCAAGATGAGGCGATTCCTTTGAACGCGCTCATCGCACGCATAGACGCAGAAAGGATCAATGTTGAATTTCCGCCGGGCCTGGCGGGGGCAGTGCGGCTCTGGCTGGCGGCCAGATTCGACAAATAAGCTGGTTTGCGTGCAACCTTCGCAGCTCAAGCGTGTTATAACCTATGAGATATACGCAAGGAGAGTTTATATGCGTCACTTTATTATGGCCCTTGGGGCTTTTTCACTCGCAGTGCCTGCAGCAGTCGTTGTTACTGGCGGCGCGGGCATCGCCAATGCCAGAACCTATTCGGGCAGCTCGCGTGTCTATAAGTCTTGCCGCCATTCTTCGGGCACCACCGGACTTGTCGCTGGCGGTGTCGGCGGTGCAATAGTTGGCTCGAAGGTAATCGGCGGCGGCATTGTTGGCCCGCTTGTTGGCGCAGTTGGCGGCGCGCTCGGAGGCCGGGCAATTGATCGCACTATCTCAGCCAAGAAGCGCTGCACTTACGTGCGTCGCAGGTAAATTTAGCGGATCTGAATAAGGATCCCGTAATTCAATGACCGCCGCTTTTTCCGGTCGCCCGTCCAGCCGCTTACCTGCGGCGATTTTGGCCGGAGTGATCGAAATTGCGGCGGTTCTTGTGTTGATAAGCGGACTTTCCGCCAGTGGCGTGATCGGCCAGCAAGTTGCGCTCCCATCATTATTTAACCTCGCCCCCAGTCCCAGCCCAACTCCGCCACCGCCTCCTCCCCCGCAAAAGCACCATGTAAAGGTGACCGGGAAAAGTGCGCCGGCAGGTGCCAAGGCTCACGCCTCACCGGTTCTCGCAGCACCGACTGTCGTGCCTGTATTCCCCGTCATTGCCGCAACTTCGCCCGCCGCGGGCACTCAATCGCATAATGGAGCGGCGTCCTCGGGAGAAGGTAGCGGTGCTGGCGGTGCAGGCGATGGCACGGGTTCGGGTGGGCAAGGTCAGGGCGACGGCAATGGTGGGGGAGATGCTGAACTTGCCTCGGGCAGAATCAAAGATTCAGACTACCCTTACGAGGGGATAGGCCAGCGTGCGCGGGGTGTTGTGCGAATCAGCATGGCTATTGACGCGCGGGGCCGCGCGACCGGCTGTCAGATCATGCGGACCAGCGGCTTCAGGATACTTGATGATCTTACGTGCAGACTGGCGCTGAACCGCTTCCGTTTCCGAGCAGCGCGGGACGCCGCCGGCCATGCGGTTGCCGGTTCAATAACCTACGATCACGAGTGGCTGCTCGGCGAGGTTGAATCGCCGGGATAACGACACCTCTCTCAAGGTTAATCCCCGCCAACCCGTTCAACCTGAGCGCCCAGTAAAGCCAGCTTTTCCTCCAGACGTTCATAGCCGCGATCAAGGTGATAGAGCCGGTGGACCTGCGTTTCCCCCTCTGCCGCAAGGCCCGCGATCACAAGGCTCATCGATGCGCGCAGATCGGTTGCCATAACTTCCGCGCCGTTCAGTTTGTCAACGCCGTGGACCACCGCCGTGCGCCCCTTAGTCTCAATATGCGCGCCCATGCGGTTGAGCTCTGGCACATGCATATAACGGTTTTCAAAGATCGTTTCGGTAAGCACCGATGCGCCATCAGCCCGGCACAACATAGCCATCAGTTGGGCCTGCATATCGGTGGCAAAACCGGGATAGGGCGCGGTAGAAAGCGTGATCGCCTTGAGCGGGCCGTCTGCGGCAACATGGACGCCGCCCGCCACTGGCTCAACCGACACCCCGGCATCGCGCAGCGCTTGGACAGTGGCGTCCATTTCATCGATCACTGCGTGCTTCAGCGTAACCTCACCGCCGGTAATCGCCGCCGCGCAAGCGTAAGAACCCGCCTCTATGCGATCTGACATCACCCGGTAGGTTGCCCCATGCAGCCGGGGGACGCCGTGGATGGTGATGTCGCTGGAGCCGATGCCCTCAATCTGCGCGCCCATCGCCACCAGCAATTTGCACAGGTCGACAATCTCCGGCTCG
>JANNZB010000619.1:0-5378 GCA_031410395.1 Novosphingobium sp. | reverse complement strand
TAATCAGCTTTTGCGCACCTTGGTTGCCAGCTTCGCCAGATGTAGAAACGTTGCATCCACAAAGCGCCAAACTCAGCAGAAGCATCGCCAAACCTGATCGCATCTGTTTTCTCCCCGCATAATGTGCCAAATGCCCACTGGCTGATAGGACTAGAGCATTGCCCGCGCCCAAGATCAAGATTTGCGGCATCTCCACCGCTGAAAGCCTCGACGCGGTAATTGTCGCAAGGGCGGATTATGTCGGCCTGGTGTTTTACCCCCCCAGCCCGCGCAATGTCAGCATGGCGCAGGCGGCGCTGCTGGGCGCGCGATCGGCGCACCGGATTTCGCGTGTGGGCCTGTTCGTCGACGCTGATGATGCGCTGATGGCCGAGGCGATTGCCGCCGCCGGGCTTGATGCGCTGCAACTGCATGGGGAGGAGAGTCCCGCACGAGCAGCTCAACTCACAGCTCGGTTTGGCCTGCCTGTGTGGAAGGCAATTGCCGTCGCTACGCCGGATGATGTTGAGCGCGCGGCAATCTATGTGGGTGCAGCGGACCTGATCCTGTTCGACGCCAAAACGCCAAAGGGCACTCTGCCCGGCGGCATGGGGCTTAGCTTTGACTGGTCACTGCTGACTGCATGGAAGAACCGCACGGCATGGGGCCTTGCAGGCGGGCTGACCCCGGACAATGTTGCCGAGGCGGCGCGGCTCACGGGAGCGCCGCTGGTTGATACTTCATCCGGGGTTGAGAGCGCGCCCGGCGTCAAAGAATCAGGCAAGATCGCGGCGTTTTGTTCTGCCGCCCGAACCACCTAGAATAGCCGCATAGAAAAAGGGCGGCCTGTTTCCGGACCGCCCCCTTCTTCGTTCAATCAGCCGAAGCGATTAGAACTTAAAGCCAACGCCAGCTACTACCGCATCGCCTTGCACGGTAAGCGCGTGCTTGAAATAGTGGCGATATTCGGCAGTCAGATAAACATTCGAGGCCACGTCAAAGTTGGCACCGGCACCCAGATGTCAAGCGCCTTCGCAGCCATTGCAGAATGCTGTTGTGTAGCCGCCAGCGGCAAACAGCTTAGCGCTTTCACCGGCCTTAAAGCCCGCACGACCAGTGAAGCCGAAAGCTACCTTGGTACCTGCAGTGAGCACTTTGTCAGCCGACACTTCGCCGCCAACAAAGGCGCTGCTGCCCAAATCGAAGTCGTAACCAGCGGCAACGCCTGCAACGGCCTTTGAGGTTCCGGGAAACCAAATCACGCCGCCGCGCGCTTCGACGCGAGCTTCGTTGGCGAGAGCCGGGGTAGCGAGTGCAGCCGAAGCGACGATCGCGAGAAGAACCTTACGCATGTTAAAAACTCCTGAGATTGTTTGTCCCATCTGTTGCGGGGACGGGGTGCAGCTAGGGAAGGCTTCTTGTCGCGCCAATTAACAAATTGCGTCATAATTGTGTTCGGATTCATACTGTTGCCGCATTGCAACATGTTTCGACAAGGGTGTTGCAAACTGACGCTAGAGTCTGTTGGAGCCAAAATATGCGCCAAGACTGGACTTGGCGTGCGCGCTCTGCCAATCGCGGCAGCATGACTGCCGCAACACCCAACTCCTTCCGCACCCAGCCCGATGAACGCGGCCATTTCGGCCAGTTTGGCGGGCGCTATGTCGCCGAAACGCTGATGCCTTTGGTGCTCGATCTTGAGCAGGAATACCGCCGCGCGAAGGCTGATCCGGCGTTTCAGGCGGAATTCGATGATCTGCTTGAACACTATGTTGGCCGCCCCAGCCCGCTCTATTTCGCGCCGCGCATCACCGAGGAATTGGCCAAAACAGCGAAACCCGGACTGGGCGCACAGGTCTGGTTCAAGCGCGATGAGCTTAATCACACCGGCGCGCACAAGATCAACAATTGCGTCGGGCAAATCCTGCTCGCGCTGCGCATGGGCAAGACCCGGATCATTGCCGAAACGGGCGCGGGCCAGCACGGCGTCGCCACTGCCACCGTTTGCGCACGCTTCGGCCTGCCTTGCGTGATCTTCATGGGCGCGACTGACGTTGCCCGGCAGGCGCCCAACGTATTCCGCATGAAGTTGCTCGGAGCAGAGGTGGTTCCGGTGACCGCTGGGGCAGGCACGCTGAAGGACGCGATGAACGAGGCGCTGCGCGATTGGGTCGCCAATGTGCATGATACGTTTTACATCATCGGCACCGCGGCTGGCCCGCATCCTTACCCCGAACTGGTGCGCGATTTTCAGTCTGTGATCGGGCGGGAAGCACGCGAACAGATGCTTTCGCGCACTGGTCGCCTGCCCGATATGCTGGTCGCGGCGATTGGCGGAGGATCGAACGCCATCGGGTTGTTCCACCCCTTCCTTGATGATCCGAGCGTGAAAATGCTGGGGGTTGAGGCGGCAGGCCACGGCCTCGACAAACTCCACGCCGCCAGCCTAGCAGGCGGACGCCCCGGCATTCTCCATGGCAACAAAACCTATCTGCTGCAGGACGACGACGGCCAGATTAATGAGGGCCACTCGATCAGTGCAGGGCTGGACTACCCCGGCATCGGCCCTGAGCACGCCTGGCTCAAAGAGATTGGCCGGGTGGATTATACCTCGGTCACCGATGTTGAGGCGCTCGAGGGTTTCCAGCTGCTGTGCCGCACCGAAGGGATTATTCCGGCGCTGGAACCCGCCCACGCAATTTCCGCTGTGGCCAAAATCGCGCCGACATTGCCGAAGGATTACGTGATCCTCGCCAATTTGTGCGGGCGGGGCGACAAGGATATTTTCTCGGTCGCGGAGCATCTTGGGGTGGAGTTGTGAGTGAGTGGCTCATCAACTTCTTCTGGCTTCTGAGCATGGGAACTGCCACTTTAATCGGCGTTCACTGGTTCAAGGAAAAACTTCCCCTCTTTGATCGTTGGGATGCCTTTCTGGTCTTGGCAATTGCAGGGATCCATGCATCCGTTTATCGCATTCTTCAAATTCGGCGAATATAAAATGACCCGCCTCGCTTCCGCCTTCACCAAAGGCCACCCCGCCCTCGTTACCTTCATCACCGCAGGCGACGGCCCCACGCCTGCGATCCTCGATGCACTCGTTGCGGGCGGCGCTGACGTAATCGAACTCGGGATGCCATTCACCGACCCGATGGCCGATGGCCCGGCGATCCAGCAGGCGAACCTGCGCAGCCTTGGCGCGGGCACCTCCACGGCGGACATTTTCCGCATGGCCACAGACTTCCGCGCGCGGCACCCTGAAACACCGCTGGTGCTGATGGGCTATGCCAACCCGATGACCACGCGCGGGCCTGAATGGTTTGCGGATCAATGCCAGAAGGCCGGCGTTGACGGCGTGATCTGCGTCGACATTCCGCCCGAGGAAGATCCCGAACTAGGCCCCGCCTTGCGCGCCGCCGGTGTGTCGCTAATCCGCCTCGCGACCCCCACCAGCGACGCCGCGCGACTTCCCGCGATCCTCGAAGGCTCATCAGGCTTTCTCTATTACGTCTCGGTCGCCGGGATCACCGGCAAGCAGCAGGCGGCGCTCGGCGCGATCGAAGAAGCGGTCGCTCGGCTCAAGGCCGCGACCGATATTCCCGTCGCGGTCGGCTTCGGGGTACGCACGCCCGAGCAGGCTGCGGCGATTGCCAGACATGCTGATGGCGTGGTGGTCGGCTCGGCGCTGGTTGACCTTGTTGCAGAACATGGCGCGGACGCCGCAGGGCCCGTGCAAGTGCTTTGCAAGGCGCTTGCAAATGCTGTGCATTCGGCGCGATAGAAAACTATGTCCTGGCTAACCAACGTCCGCAATTCGCTCAGCCGCGTCACCAAACGTGAGACGCCCGATAACCTGTGGATCAAGTGTCCTTCGTGCAGCGAGATGCTGTTTACCAAGGAATATGAGGAAAACCTGAGCGTCTGCCCGCGCTGCGAACATCACGGTCGGATCGGTGCAGATGCGCGGTTGGCGCAGCTTTTGGACCCCGGATTTGCCCTGCTGCCTTCGCCTAAAGTCGCCGAAGATCCGCTGAAATTCAAGGACTCCAAGAAGTACCCCGATCGGCTCAAAGCCGCCCGTGCCGCCAACCCGCACAACGATGCCCTGACCAACGCGGCGGGCACAATCGAGGGTCTGAAGCTGGTTCTCGGCGTGCAGGACTTTGCCTTCATGGGCGGCTCCATGGGCATGGCGGTGGGTGAGGCTTTCGTCATGGGAGCCGAGCGGGCAATCAAAGATCGCTGCGCCTATGTCATCTGCACCGCGGCGGGCGGCGCGCGGATGCAGGAGGGCATTCTCAGCCTGATGCAGATGCCCAAGTCCACAGTTGCGGTGCGGCGATTAAAGGCGGCGGGGCTGCCCTATGTTGTTGTTTTAACGGACCCAACCACCGGCGGCGTTACCGCCAGCTACGCCATGCTTGGTGATGTCCATATCGCCGAACCCGGCGCGCTGATCGGCTTTGCCGGGCAGCGAGTGATCCAGGATACCATTCGCGAGAAGCTCCCCCCGGGCTTCCAGCGGGCGGAATATCTGCATGCACACGGCATGGTGGATATGGTTGTCGCGCGGAAGGATTTGCGTGAGACACTGGCGCAATTGCTGGGCTTTTTGGCTCCTGCGAAGGCGGCCTAACCGCCCTGCCCGGTGAAAGATTTCGCCACCTCTGAAAGCCCCGCTGTGCAGGCCCAGCTTGATCGCCTCGCCGCGCTTTCGCTGCCGCAAGGGCGCTTCGGGTTGGAAACGATCCACGAAATTCTGCGGCGCTTGGGCGATCCGCAGCGGAGCATCCCGCCCACCTTCCATGTCGCCGGAACCAACGGAAAGGGTTCAACCTGCGCCTTTCTGCGGGCAATTCTTGAGGCGCAGGGGCTGACAGTTCACGCCGCAATCAAGCCACATTTGGTGCGCTATAACGAGCGCATCCGCCTCGCAGGCGCCTTAATAAGCGACGAACTGCTCGCCGCGCTGCTCAAAGAGGTTCTCGATCTGTCGGCAGACCTCGCGCCGAGCTTCTTCGAAGTCACCACCGCCGCCATGTTCCTCGCCTTCGCGCGGGTGCCGGCCGATGTCTGCGTGATCGAGGTTGGGCTTGGCGGACGGTTCGATGCGACCAACGTTCTGGAGACTGGGCTCGCCTGCGGGATAGCCTCGCTGGGGATTGATCACGAGGCGTTCCTGCTTCGCCCGGAAGAGGGCACCCCCGCCGATCCGCTCGCACGCATCGCCTTCGAGAAGGCGAGCATCGCCAGCGCCGGGGTGCCGCTGGTGACGCAGAACTATCCCGCTCGCGCTGCTGCCGAAATAGCGCGAACCGCCGCCGCGCAGGGCGCTACGCTGGTGATGAGTGGGCGCGATTGGTTTGCTGAGGCCGGCTCGGAAGAGATTACCTATCGCGATG
>JANNZB010000618.1:0-3813 GCA_031410395.1 Novosphingobium sp. | reverse complement strand
CAAGGTGGGCGCAACCGGGTTACGGAGTAGGTCATGGGCAGTTTTTCTCTTTGGCATTGGATGATCGTACTGGTCGTCGTGCTGGTGCTGTTCGGCCGTGGCCGTGTTTCCGATGTCATGGGCGAGTTCGGCAAGGGCATCAAAAGCTTCAAGTCGGGCATGGCAGATGAGACGACCGATCGCCCGGTAACCCCGCCGCCTGCGCAGATTAACGCGCCGCCGCCACTTGATGCTGGCACTGCGCCCGCCGCTCCGGAACAGGTCAAGACGCCGACCGATTCCGGCGCCGCCTGAGAGCACGCCCGCAGGGGCACGCATAATGTTCGGCATAGACATCGAAGAGTTCCTCGTGATCATTGTGGTCGCGATAGTGTTTATCGGCCCTAAGGATATGCCGATGGCGTTGCGCACGGCTGGGCGCTGGATGGGCAAGGTGCGGCGCGTCTCGGGGCATTTCCGATCAGGCATCGAAACGATGATCCGCGAGGCTGAGCTTGAGGAAATGGAGGCGAAATGGCGCGTGCAGAATGCCGCTATCATGACAGCTCATCCTGAGCAGACTGCCGACACAGATGCGCATGCGGCAACAGAAGCGGCGCTGGGGCTGCCTCCTGCGCCGGTGATGGCGCCTTTGCCCAAGCCTGCCGCTGCCGCTGCCGCACCCGATGTTCCGCCCGCCGGACCGAGTTGAGCGATGGCTTTCAAAATTCATGAAATTGACGATACGCAGGCTCCGCTGCTCGACCACCTGGTGGAACTGCGGGCGCGGCTGATGCGGTGCCTTGCGGCGCTGCTTTTGGCCTTCGCGGGCTGCGCGTTCTTCGCGCAGAATATCCTCAATTTCCTTGTCCAGCCACTGGTTGAGGCCGGGCAAAACACGCTGATCTATACCAAGCTTTACGGTCAGTTCTTTGTCCTGATGAAGGTGGCGCTGTTTGCCGGGTTTTTCATAAGCTTTCCCGTTATCGCCAACCAGCTTTGGGCCTTCGTTGCCCCTGGTCTCTATGCCAAGGAAAAGCGGGCGTTTCTGCCGTTTCTATTGGCGACGCCGATCCTTTTCACCTGCGGCGGCGCCTTGGCCTATTATGTGGTCATGCCGACCGCGTTTCACTGGTTCCTTGGCTTTCAGACCACTCAGGCAGGCTTGAAAATTCAGGCGATGCCCAATTCCGAGGACTACCTCGGCCTTGTCATGCAATTCATACTGGCTTTCGGGTTTTGCTTTCTGCTGCCAGTGCTGCTGCTGTTGCTCAACCGTGCGGGGATTGTCAGCCGGACGCAGCTGCTTGCTGCACGGCGTTATGTGATCGTCGGAATAACGATCATTGCGGCGGTTATCACGCCGCCCGATGTTGTCTCGCAGCTGATGCTGGCGGTGCCGATGTATGTGCTATTCGAAGGATCGCTGATCATCATGTGGTTCAGCGACCGCAAGGCTTTGAAAGAAGTTTCGGCCGCCGCGGCTGTGCCCGAGAGCACGGAAATTACGCTTCCTGATATTCCATAATGCTAGAGCATCGTGCTGAAAAGTGGAACCGGTTTTCAGCTCTAAACGATGCGAAAACAAAGAATTACAGTGGGCGACCTGCGTCAGATTAAACGCAGCCCGCTCTAGCATTTGGGCGTTTGGCGCGTTCAATTGCCCATTCACCAGACAACAAAAAAGCGGGGTAAAAACCCCGCTTTTCCGTTTATCCTATGCGCCTGAGCCTGGGCTCAGGGGCTTGAAGGCTTGTCGCTCTTGTTGCCGGCAGCAATGGCGATGCCAAGGCCGATCAGCAGAACAGCCAAAACGAGCAGGAGCGTTGAGCTACCGTCCATCTGACCCATCACGCCGTCTTGTGTTGACGCACGATGCACTTCATCTTTTGCAAACGCAGGTGCGATTGACATAATAACAGCCGCAGACGACGCAGCCAGTTCACGGAACTTCATCGAGTCTCTCCTTTTGAGCTCTTTCGAGCATTCGCTTAACCGAGTAGCGATTGCTCGACAACCCTAAAATGTTACCCACCATCCAACATCACCCGCCAAAAAGGTGGATTTTGCTGGTAAGACAGCCTTCTTCGAGCAACCAATTAGCCAGATCGCTGATTCGCGCAAGAGCAAATGTTGCGCTGCATCACAAACTCAGGTGAAGCGTTCACCAGCAAAGACTAGTCGATTGTGCCCATGATAACGTTCGAATGGTCAAACAAGTTCCCGCAAAAGCATAATTATTTCTGCTCGTGTATCAATTCGCCGGTTGTGAGGCTTTTGATCGCCCCGTCGACCACGCCATTCGCCCATTCACCCAGGTTTGCAGTACCCGCGTCTGACGCAGTTCAGTGGGACTGGACAGGAATGGATCGTGATCAACCAGCAGAAAATCAGCGCGCAGGCCGGGGGCCAGTCGGCCAAACCGTTTTTCGGCGAAGCCCGCAAAGGCGGCTCCGGTGGTATAGGCGGCCAAGGCGGTTTCCAAGGGGATACGTTCCTGCGGCTGCCAGCCGCCGAAAGGTTCACTGTCCGGTCCCTGCCGCGTGATGGCCGCAGCCAGCCCAGCAAACGGGTCGGGCATTTCAACTGGACTATCCGAACCGAAGGCCAGCTTCACGCCCGAACCCAACATCGATTTCCACGCATAGGCTCCGGTTAGCCGGGATGGGCCAAGGCGCGCTTCGGCCATCAGCCGGTCTGACGTCTGGTGTACCGGTTGCATCGAGGCAATCACGCCGACTGTCCCAAATCGCGGAATATCCGCCGGGGCAACGATCTGCGCATGTTCAATCCGCCAGCGCCGATCACCCTTATAGGTCTGCGAAAGCTCGCCCACCGCATCAAGCACCGCGCTGTTGGCCGCATCGCCGATTGCGTGGACCGCGACCTGAAAACCGTCCATCGCCGCCCGGCTCATCAGATTGCGCAGTTGTGCAGGGGTGTAGCGCGGCAGGCCGGAACTGGCTTTCGCATCGGAATAGGGCGCCTTGAGCCAGGCCCCGCGCGATCCCAGTGCGCCATCCATCAGCAGCTTGAGTCCATTGAGATGCAGCCGGTCATCATAGAGCCACGGGCCCGGCTCTGATCCGCCAATCAGCTGCATCGCATCGACGCCGGCAGCATAGGCCATGATGCGAATTCGCAATGAGCCATTGTCGCCAGCGCGGCGGAATGCCTGCCAGTCCTCAATCGATGTGCCCATGTCAGCAGCGGCAGTGACACCATGCGACAGGAGAATTTCCTGCACGGCGGCGAGCGCAGCGTCGCGGTCAGCAGGCTTCGGCTGGGGAACCAACCTTTCCATCAACGTCTGCGCCTTGTCGACAAACACGCCAGACGGCACCTGCGTTGCGCCCGCACGTTCGATGCGTCCACCTGCCGGATCTTTGGTTGCGGCGGTGATTCCGGCCGCAGCCAGAGCGGCTGAATTCGCCCATCCAGCGTGGCCATCCACCCGGGTCAGCCAGACAGGCCGGTCTTTGACCGCCAGATCCAGATCAGCGGCGGAAGGAAAACGGCCGAGCTTCCACAGCTCCTGATTCCAGCCGCCACCGATAATCCACGGGCGATCAGTATGGGCGGCGGCATAGGCGGCGATTTTGGCTTGGGCCTCTGCCAGTGAACGGGTGCCGGACAGGTCCAGCGCTAGCGAGGCCAGGCCCGTTTCGACCACGTGGGCGTGGGCATCAATCAGGCCGGGCATCAGTACCTGCCCCTTGCCATCAACCAGATAGTCCGGGTGGGCAGGGCGCTTGTCGCCGCGACGGAGCACCTGGACTATGCGGCCATCATTGCCGATCACCAGCCCGCTCAGCCGCTCGACATGATCGTTTG
>JANNZB010000617.1:0-6848 GCA_031410395.1 Novosphingobium sp. | reverse complement strand
CCGGAGACTATGGCAAGTCCAACCGCAATTGGGGCGGGATGATCGTCAATCCGGCGGTATTCCTGCCGACGGTGCTGATTTCGGTCGCAGTAATTCTCTACAGCGTAGTTGCGCCGGCCTCCTCAGCCGAACTTTTCGCGGCGATGCGCAGCGGCGCGGTTTCGCATTTCGACTGGTTTCTGATGTCGGCCGGAAACCTGCTGCTGCTATTTTGCGTGGTCACGGCGCTCTCGCCGCTCGGCAGGATCAGGCTTGGCGGTAAGGGCGCGACCCCGGACTATTCGCGCCTGTCGTGGTTTTCCATGCTGTTTGGCGCGGGCATGGGGATTGGGCTGGTGTTCTATGGCGTGGGCGAACCGGTAACCCATTTCACCAACTCGATGGCGAGCGGAGCAGGGGCTCCTCTAGGTGGTGCAGTGGGCGATCCGGCAGCGGCACGGAGCCTGGCCATGGCAGCGACGATTTTCAACTGGTCGCTTCACCCCTGGGCGATCTTCGCTGTGACCGGGCTCGCCTTCGCGGTATTCACCTACGATTTCAACATGCCGCTTTCGATGCGCTCGGCATTCTATCCACTAATGGGCAAAGCAGTCTGGGGCCGGGCGGGCGATCTCATCGAAGTGCTCGCTGTCCTGGCGACAATCTTCGGTCTGGCCACATCGCTTGGACTGGGTGCGCAACAGGCAATGGCCGGGGTCACATTCCTATACGGCATACCAAGCTCGCCGATTTCGATTCTTTTGCTTATTGCAATCATGGCGGCCATCACTTTTCTGTCTGTGCGAGGCGGCATTGATCGCGGCATCCGTATTCTCAGCGAATTGAACATGTGGGTCGCCCTGGCGATGCTGATCTTCGTCATGGTGACAGGATCAGCATTCGCATTGCTGAGCGACATTGGCGCGAACATCTTCAACTATCTGAAACTCCTGCCTGCTCTTTCCAACCCGGTCGGGCGCGCGGACAGTGGCTTTTATCGCGACTGGTCGGTGTATTACTGGGCCTGGTGGATAAGCTGGGCGCCCTTCGTCGGCATG
Source organism: Novosphingobium sp. (assembly GCA_031410395.1). GTDB lineage: Bacteria > Pseudomonadota > Alphaproteobacteria > Sphingomonadales > Sphingomonadaceae > Novosphingobium. The sequence continues at coordinate 5,811 of JANNZB010000617.1, read as the reverse complement.
TTCATGGCGCGCATTTCGCTGGGACGCACGGTGCGTGAGTTCATTGCCGGAGCTGTGATTGCTCCCAGCTTACTCGGAATCATCTGGCTGACGATCTTCGGCGATACCAGTATTGCCCAAATCGCGTCCGGCCACGCTCCGCAGCTTTCCACTGCGTCGCTCGACACCCAGCTGTTCGTGCTGCTGGGGACGCTGCCTTGGGCGCAGTTCACCTCGTTTGTCGCCATCGCGTTGATCCTCATCTTTTTCGTTACCGGTTGGGATTCTGGAACGCTCGTGATTGATACCATGGCGGCGGGTGGCCGAACCGACACGCCGTTGCGGCAAAAAGTCTTGTGGCTCTTCGCGGTAGGCGGAATCGGCGTAGTTCTGCTGCTGTCGGGCGGGCTCAATTCGCTTCAGGCAGGTGCGATAGCTACGGGGCTGCCTTTGGCGCTGGTGCTGCTTTTCATGTGCTGGGGGACGCTGAAGGGGTTGATGGTGCTTCATCGAACTGCGAGCGCAGCTGCAGATGAGTGATGCTGATTACATCATCGTCGGCGCCGGTTCGGCGGGATGCGTGCTTGCCGACCGGCTGAGCGCGGATGGCAAGGCTCGTGTGCTCCTGATCGAATATGGCGGCAGCGATCGCTCGATCTTCATCCAGATGCCAGCGGCGTTGGCCTATCCGATGCATAGCAAGCGCTGGAACTGGGGCTATGAGAGCGAGCCGGAACCGCACCTCAGCGGCCGCCGTCTGAATTGCCCGCGTGGCAAGGGGCTCGGCGGCTCGTCTTCGATTAACGGGCTGGTCTATGTCCGAGGCAATGCGCTTGATTATGAACGCTGGCAGAAAGAGGGTGCGCGCGGCTGGAGCTACGCTGATGTCCTGCCCTATTTTCAGCGTGCTGAATCGCGCAGCGAAGGCGGCAATGAATATCGCGGCGGCGACGGACCGCTTTCGACCACTTACGGCACGCTGCGGAACCCGCTGCATCAAGCCTGGCTTAATGCAGCACAGCAGGCCGGCTACAGCCTGACCGAGGACTATAACGCTTTCCGCCAGGAAGGCTTCGGCCGCATGGACATGACCGTGCGCGATGGCACCCGCTGTTCGGCGGCCAAGGCCTATCTCTATCCGGCGCGAAAACGACCGAACTTGCGGGTCATCCAGCATGCCTTGGTCACCCGGGTCCTGTTCGAAGGCAGGCGGGCTGTCGGCGTGGAATATGAGCGCGGCGGACAGCTGTACCAGCTGCGCACGGATGGTGAAGTCATTCTGTCGGGCGGGCCGATCAACTCCGTGCAATTGCTCAAGCTTTCCGGCATAGGACCGGCGCAGGAGCTGAGTGAGCACGGCATTCCCGTGCTAGCCGACCGGACCGGGGTCGGCGCCAATCTGCAGGATCATCTTGAATTCTATTTCCAGATGGCCTGCACCAAGCCAGTCACGCTCTATGGCCAGGCAAACCTTCTCGGCAAGGCGCTGGCTGGTGCGCAGTGGTTGCTTTTCCGCAACGGTATCGGAGCGACTAACCATTTTGAAAGCTGCGGATTCATCCGCAGCCGCTCAGGGATCAAATATCCCGACATCCAATATCATTTCTTCCCGATGGCGATAAATTATGACGGATCGTCGCTTGCAAGTGAGCATGGCTTTCAGGGCCATGTTGGCCCGATGCGCTCGAAAAGCCGAGGCAGTGTGACGCTGCGCAGCTCCGATCCGCACGACACACCGAGAATTCATTTCAACTATATGAGCCATCCCGATGACTGGGACGAGATGCGCGCCTGCGTCCGGCTCACTCGTGAAATCTTCCAGCAGCCTGCCTTTGCTCCCTGGCGGGGGCGCGAAATCAAGCCGGGAGTGGGATGCACGAGCGACGAGACCATCGATGCCTTCATCGCACCGCATGTCGAAAGCGCGCTGCATCCCTCTTGCCCTGGCATGATGGGCGCGGCGGACGATCCGTTGGCGGTGGTCGATCCGGAGCTAAAGGTGATCAGCGTTGAAGGCCTGCGGGTGATTGACAGTTCAGTCATGCCGTCGATCACAACTGGCAACCTCAACGCCCCGACAATCATGATTGGCGAGAAGGGTGCAGACCACGTTTTGGGCAAGCCGCTATGCGCACCCTCAAACGCGGCCTATTACGTCGCGCCCGATTGGCAGTCCGCACAGCGATGACCGGCTTCATTCAGGAACCCGCCCGGCAGATCGACGTGATCCGCGAAACCGATGTGCTGGTCGTCGGCTCCGGCCCCGGTGGGTTGGCGGCGGCGCTCGCCAGCGCGCGGGCAGGTGTCGAGACGGTGCTGCTTGAACGTTACGGCTGTTTCGGGGGCAATATTACCCAGGTCGGGGTCGAAGGATTTGCCTGGTACCGCCACCCGCTGACCATAGATAGCGAAGGCATTGGTCGCGAGTTCGAGGAACGCGCCAAGACCATGGGGGCGGCGATGCCCGAACCGCAATCCATCAGCCACAGTCTGGACGCCGAAGCCTTCAAATTCGTTGCCGACACGCTGGTCGAAGAGGCGGGGGTCATCCCGATGCTCCACCGCATGTTCGTCGCTCCAATCATGGAAGGCGACACGATCACCGGCGTGATCGTCGAGAGCAAGGCGGGCCGAGAGGCGATCCTGGCAAAGCGCGTGATTGACGCGACCGGAGATGCGGACATAGCCCGTCGCGCGGGCGCGCCGACACACAAGCATCCGGTCGACGAAATGATGTCGGTTTCGGTGATGTTCTCGATGTGCGGGGTCAACAAAACGCGCTTTGTCGACGCGGTGAAGGCAGATCCGCAAACTTACAGCGACTGGGCCGTAGGCGGCGAATGGGAAGTGACGACGAGCGGCAAGGAAGATGAGATGTTCTCGCCATTCCTGCGCAAACCTTTCCAAAAGGCGCTGGAAGCGGGCCTGATCCCTGATAGCGTAAAAACAATGGCGGGCACGTGGGGCACGGTTTCGGATCAGGGCGATCTCACCTATTTGAACATGGTGCACCTCTATCTCGATGGTACTGATCCCGATGCGCTGACGCATGGCGAAATGGCAGGCCGCAAACAGGCAATGCATGCAGTGGATGCGCTCAAGGCCTTCATGCCCGGCTGCGAGGACGCCAAGCTGCGCAATTTCGGCATGACGCTCGGCATACGCGATACGCATAAGATTGATGCGGTTTACAACATGACCGATGTCGATGTGCGCGGAGAGGCGCGATTTGAGGACAGCATCGGCATCTTCCCTGAATTCATCGACGGTTATGGCTATCTCATCCTGCCGACTACCGGGCGCTATTTCCACCTGCCCTATCGCTCGATGCTGCCCAAAAAAGTAAAGAACCTGCTTGTCACCGGCCGCGCGACTGGCGGCGACAAAGTGAGCCATGCAGCAGTACGCAACATGATGTGCTGCGCTGTGGCGGGGCAGGGGGCTGGGGTTGCTGCGGCGATCGCCATAAAAAGCGGCCGAAATTTCGCGGAAGTCGATTTGCAGGCGGTCCAGTGGGAATTGCGCCGACAAGGTGCACGAATTGCTTAGCATGGGGATGAAATGTTGACTCAAGATCAAACCAAATGGCTGATCCTTGCGCTTGCGGCGCTCACCATCATGGGCAGCTATTATGCCTATGACAGTATCGCGCCGGTGGCGGGGTTGTTGCGCGACCAACGGGGATTTACGCAGTCGCAGATCGGACTTCTCAATGCAGTATTCAATCTGCCCAATATTGCTCGTGCGCTGGTCGGCGGCATCCTTACCGATCGGATCGGTGCCGCAAAGGCGATTTTGATTGCGGCGGTGATCTGCACGATTGGCGCGGTGCTGACCGCGATTGGCGATCCTTATGAGCTGATGCTGCTTGGCCGGTTGCTGTTCGGGCTGGGAAATGAAACGCTCTACATCGCGCTGCTTGTTGGCATTGCGCAATGGTTCCATCTTGGCGGCGGGGCGCTTGCGATTGCGCTGTTCTTCTCGATGGCGCGCGTGGGGTCATATAGCGCAGACAAATCGACGAGCTGGTTTGCCGATGTCTATGCGGCGGGATGGCAGGCGCCCCTGTGGCTGGCAGCCGGGTTCACTGCCGTCGGCGTGGTAACCGCATTTGTCTATTTCCTCATCGACAAACGCTTGCCGCATCTGCGCGCGGCGGGACAGAAACCGGATCATTTCGCGCTCAAGGACTTGACCGGATTCAGTCGGTCCTTCTGGTATATCCTCTGGCTCAACGTTCTGTTTGCCAGCGTCTTCTTCCCGTTTCGCTCCACCTTTTCGATCCAGTATTTTCAGGATGTGAAGGGCATGAACCTGGCCGATGCTGGCACGGCGAATTCCTATGTGTTTGCCGCCGCGATTTTTGCCACGCCGGTATTCGGCATGATCGCGGACCGGATCGGACGGCGTGCCACATTGTTGACGATCGCCGCATCGCTGATGCCGCTAACATTCCTGATTCTTGCCACCACCAGCTACAGCCTGTGGGTAACGACCTCGCTAATGGGAATCAGCTTCTCGGTCATTCCCGCAGTTATTTGGCCGTCAACCGCGATGCTGGTGGAAAGGCAACGGGTCGGCACGGCGTTTGGGTTGATTAACATGATCCAGTCGCTCGGACTCGCTGCAGCCAATTATGGAGCGGGCTGGCTCAACGATGCCTTCAAGGCGGGAAAGGCTAACCCACAAGGCTATAACGCTATGCTGATCCTGTTCGCATCGCTCAGTCTGATAGCGTTCCTGTCCACTTTGCTGCTGCTCTTGCGTGAACGACGTCAGCCGGGTGGCGGGATCGAATCACGCTTGATCGGGCAAGTTGATGCAAAGATGCAACGCCACTGAACTTCTTCGGACCATAGCGAACCAGGTTCGGCAACTTTCAAGCGACATCGCCTAGATATTAGTTCAGGTTATGCTGACTATTTAGGAGCCTGACACAGTGAAACTGCCGCAGGAATTCGATCTTCGCGCGCTGGAAGTATTTGTAATGACGGTCGAATTGGGGGGCATGTCGCAATGCGCATCGCATTTGCAGGTGACGCAGTCGGCGGTTTCGCAGACTATCGCCAAGCTTGAGGCAGGCATTGGGGCTCCGCTTTTTCACAGGACGATGCGCCCACTCGGTCTGACCGCGAGCGGTAAGGCGCTGTATGCACGCGGCCAGAGACTGATCGAACAGGCCCAATCTACCTATGACGCCGTGCGCGAGGGCGCTAATCTGCCGATTTCCAGCATTACAGTTGCGATGTCTTACAGTCTGGCCAATCAATTGACGGTGCCGATTTTGAGCAGTTTGGGACACCGAGCTGAACGGTGGAACATCCGATCCGGCATTTCGATGGAGCATCAGGGAGGGTTTCTGGCACGCGGTATCGATATGCTGGTAACGGGCAGCTTCAATATGGAACACCGCGATTCGGTGGAACTCCACCAGGTGATTGAAGAGAACTTTATCCTCATATTTCCAAAAGGATATCGCGAGCCAGTCGATATTCCCGAACGACTGCCTAGCCTGCCCTTCATCCGCTTTTCAGGGCTTACCGGCATGGGTCAGCAGATCGAGCGGCAGATTACACGGATGAAATTGAAACTCCCGCAAACGATCGAGATTGAATCTTCGCATCAGCAAATGGCACTTGTCGCGGCGGGGCTTGGCTGGACGATAACGACGCCTGTATGCTTGGCTGCCGTGCAAGAACTCTTGCCTCAAGTCCGGGCCGAGCCGATGATGCGCGGGCGGTTCGCTCGGCAAGTGCAAATCGTTTCGCGGGCTCATGAATTGGGTGATATCCCAAAAATCATGGCAATGCGATGCAGCCGTGCTTTGCGCGA
>JANNZB010000616.1:0-2849 GCA_031410395.1 Novosphingobium sp. | reverse complement strand
GCCCGCGCTCACAGCCCGCCTGCACTGGCGCGGGGCAAGTTTCGTCATCGGTGTCGTTTGGGGGCTGTGGCATCTGCCGCTGTTCTTCATGGTCGGCACCGCGCAATCATCGATGCCGATTTCAATGTTCGTGCTGAATATCGTGGCTGGCTCGATGCTGTTCGGCTGGTTGTTCGAGCGGACGAACCAAAGCGTCCTACCGGCAATCATCTTGCACACTTCGCTCAACACATGGGCGGGCCTGTTGATGATTATGCCGACGGCAACGACCGCGCGCCCCTATGCCGTGGTGACCATGGTGCTCGTGGTGCTCGCTTTGGTCGTAGTGTTTCTGCCTGATCGAACGATTGCAAAGGATACGCCGCAATGATGATGCTCTACGTGCTCCAAGGCGCGATCCCGCTCGTGTTGATTGCCCTGCTGGCGGCTTTGTCGCCCCGAAGTGATATTGGTTTTTGGGTGCAGTCGCTTGCGAGCATCGCGGTTTTGGTGGCGCTCTGCCTTGTCGGCATCTGGACCGTCCCGCCGTGGTGGATGCGCAATGTTTTTGCAGTGCTGTTGGCGAGCGCGATCTTATTCGCCTTCGCGCGTCGTCGCACCGTGACACGCTGGCCAGCGGGAAGCCTCGGCTGGCTATGGCTTTTCGGTTTCGCTTCACTTGGGCTTTACGCGGTCAACGAGGCTCGCATCGCATACAGCGCAGCTATGCTGCCGCCGGGGCGCGTCGTCGACTTGGCCTCGCCGCTTGGTCCGGGTACCTATCTCGTCGCCAATGGCGGCGCCGCGCCTTCGGTAAACGCCCATGCCACATTTCTCGATCAATCAGTTCCAGCTCACCGACGGTATTGGGGAACAGCGCACGGCGTCGATCTTGTCGCGCTCGGCCCCCGGGGCTTGCACGCCGATGGTGTGACGCCTGCCGATCCGCAGCGCTACGTTATATTCGGCAGGTCGGTAATCGCGCCGTGCGCCGGTCAAGTAATCGTCGCGATCGACGGTCTGCCTGACATGCAGGTGTCGCAGGTCGATCGCGCCCATCTTGCCGGGAATCATGCCATCCTGCGCTGCGCCGACGTCGACATTCTGCTCGGCCATTTTCGCAAAGGCTCGGTGCGAGTGCGCGCCGGACAATCACTAAACACGGGCGATGCGATTGCCGAGGTCGGCAATTCGGGCAATACCAGCGAACCGCACCTCCACATCAACGCGCAATCGCCCGGCACCGCGACATCGCCGTTTGTCGGTGCACCCATTCCGATCCGGATCGAGCACCGGTATCTGGTGCGAAACGACCGTCTGGTCGTCGGACTCGGTCAACGCCAGCCATGACAATCTGGCGCAAGATGTGCCGACATCGTATCGTGACAGGCGCTGCAGTCAGCTTCATTGTGGCAGTCATCGTAATTGGATGGCAGTTTGAAGCCGACATCGCACAGGCAAGTGGCCGCGTCCGCCGTGATAGCATCGTTATCAAAACTCGCTGCGGCCCAATCGAGTATCAAGAGGCTGGCTCGGGCCTCCCGTTGCTTGCCGTCCACGGTAGCGGCGGTGGTCACGATCAGGGCATGGCCTTTGCCCGCCCGCTGACGAAGCAGGGCATTCGCGTCATCGCCATGTCACGCTTCGGCTACCTGCGCACGCCGATGCCCGCCGATACGTCGCCAGCCGCACAGGCCGACGCTCATATCTGCCTGCTCGATGCGCTGGGCATTCGACAAGCGGCAGTGCTGGGTGGGTCGGCAGGCGCACCATCGGCGATTCAGATGGCCATTCGCCATCCCGATCGGACCAGCGCACTCATTCTACTAGTGCCGCTGACTTACAAACCACCGAGCCAAGCGGCGTCCGCGCCCGCAATGCCGCTCTGGCTAGAAAGCACGATGATGTCGGTCATCGGTTCGGATTTCCTGTTCTGGTCGGCGCTGCACATGGCGCGCAACCAAATGATCGGAACGGTCCTCGCCACGGCACCCGAATTGGTCCCCCTTGCCAACGCGAGTGAGCAAGCACGGGTGAACGCTATGCTCGACGCCATCCTTCCGGTGTCCGTACGCGCTCAGGGATTGCGCAGCGACACTGCGATCGGCAAGCGCCTGATTCCGGCGAACTTGAAAGCAATCCGTGCGCCGACGCTAGTCATCAGCGCCAGCGACGACCGTTACGGAACATTCGCCAGCGCGCGGTATACCGCCAGTCAGATTGCCGGAGCTCGCTTCATCGGCTTTGCCAATGGCGGGCATATATGGGTCGGGCATGACAACGAAGTGATGGTTGCGATCACGCGGTTACTCAAACCAACCGTCGTGCATCCCGCCCGAGATTTCGGCAAATGACCGGGCAGCCACTGCGCTTCTCCCTCCTCGTGCTTGTGCTTTCGATGCCGCTTTATCTGCTCGGATTGACGGGCGCCCGACTGACCGGACTGCCGCTCCTTCCAACAAGTGCACTCATGGCTTTCGTCCGATGGTGAGCGCATCGATACTCGTTTTTTCCCAGCGTGGTGCCGGCGGAACGCCGGAATGGTTCCGGAACATGCTCAACTCAAATTGGCGCGGTAATCCGCATCGGTATTTGACCGCTTTCCTCTTCATCCCCGTCGTGTGCCTCGTGGAATTTGCCGTGCTACGGCGTTCCGCCAGCTCGGTGCCTGCATCGCAGATCGTGATCAGCGAGGCGCTGTTCCTCTTTGCAGCCTACCTTGTCGCCGCCGTCGGCGAAGAGGTCGGCTGGCAGGGCTATGCCTTATCCCGCTCTCCGGAAAGTCTTTTTCCACTGGAACAACTTCGTCATAACTATGGTGCGGGCGGTGGGAATCGAACCCACACTCCTTGCGGAACCGGATTTTGAGT
>JANNZB010000615.1:0-2234 GCA_031410395.1 Novosphingobium sp. | reverse complement strand
CAGCGCGGCGACCGGCGGCGCTTGATCGAACAAGCAAGCCGCAATGCCAGCGAAGCGCTTGACCGCCGCCTTGCTGAGAGCGGAACCAAGGCCAGAAATATGCGCGAACTGGCCGAATTTTTTGAACTATCCGAAGTTCCGCAGCGCATTGAAGTCTATGATAACAGCCATATTCAGGGCACCAATGCGCTAGGTGCGATGGTGGTTGCCGGACCTGACGGTTTCATCAAAAATCAGTACCGCAAATGGAACATCAAAACCGCCCAGACCAACGATGATTTCGCCATGATGCGCGAGGTTATGACACGGCGGTTTGCCCGCGCGCAAAGCGATGATCCAGACCGGGACGGCGGCACCTGGCCTGATCTGGTGCTGATCGACGGCGGCAAGGGGCACATGTCGGCGGTCAAAGATGCTCTGGAGGAACTGGGGATCGAGGGCTTGCCACTGATCGCAATCGCCAAGGGTCCACACCATGGGCGAGAGGGCCGCGAAGTGTTCCATTTCGCTGATGGTCGCGAAAAAATGTTGCCTGAAAATGCCCCGCTTCTGTTTCACCTTCAGCGGCTGCGCGATGAGGTCCATCGTTTCGCCATCGGCGCGCATCGTGACAAGCGCAGCCGTGCGATCAGCGCATCACCGCTCGACGAGATCCCCGGCATTGGTCCAGCCCGCAAACGCGCGCTTTTGCTGCATTTCGGTACGGCAGGTGGGGTTCGAGCAGCCGGGCTCGAAGATCTGCAACGTGCCCCCGGTGTCAGCGCTGCAATTGCGCAAACGGTGTATGATTTTTATCACGCAATGGCTTAGGGCTTCCTTACGCGGATCAAACCTTCCTGCGCGGTTTCGGCTACCAGACGGCCATCCTGCGTATAAATCCTCCCGCGATTGAACCCGCGTCCGCGTCCCGCCCACGGGCTGTCAGTGGCGTAGAGCAGCCACTCATCAGCGCGAAAATCATCGTGGAACCACACCGCGTGATCAAGGCTGGCACCGACGATTTCGCCCGTCATCCAACTCACGCCATGCGGTACAGTACATGTTCCAAGCAGGGTGTAATCGCTGGCATGAGCGAGAAAAGCGCGGTGGACGCGCGGATCATCTGGCAGGGCGGTCTTGGCGCGGAACCAGGTATCAAGCCGCGCCGGACCTTCGGTGCGGCCTAGCCAATTCAGGTGATTGACCGGTCGCACGTCAAACGCCCGAGGCTGCATGACCAAAGCGCGCGTCGCCTCAGGAACTAGGTGAATCAACTGCGATTTTAAAGTTTCTTCGGTCTCCAGCTCGTCCGGACCGGGAACGTCGGGCATCGGTTCTGCATGCTGAACTCCGGCCTCTAGACGGTGAAAAGACGCAGTCAGGTTGAGGATCGGTTTCCCCTGCTGGCTGGCGACGACCCTGCGGTTAGAGAAGCTTCCGCCGTCAAAATCACGGGCAATTGCGTAGTCAACCGGATGATCTTCGCTGCCGCCGCGCAGGAAGTAGGCGTGGAGCGAATGCGGCGCGCGATCTTCTGGCACGGTGCGTTCTGCGGCGACTAGGGCCTGCGCGATCACCTGACCGCCGTAAACCCGCCCGACGCCACCGCGTTTGCGCCGGCCTTGGAACAGGTCAGGCCCAGTTTGCTCGACGTCGAGCAGCTGCATCAGATTGGCAACTAGTTTTTCAGGTGTAACGATGTCGTTCATGCCCGCGCCATTGCGGCGCACGGGTCAATTCGTCAACGCGTGTTCGCGTAAATGCTTCACGATTTCCGGGCAAATTTGCGCAAGACGCGCCAAACCAGCGCCTTGGCACGGTTGCGTTGAGGCCAGCGTCCCGGCGCTCGCGGGCGCAGTCCCAAGAGCCGCAGCTTCTTGTTGAAAGCGCGGGCATCGGCCTCTTCGTAGGACCATTCTGACCGCCAGGTTATTGACAGCGAAATCGACGGTTCGGGGCCGTTTTTGACGAAATGTGGCGCCATGACCGGCACGAACAAGGCCTCACCGGATGCCATTGGAAATTCGGTTCCGCCCTGCAGCATGGCGTCGTTCCAGCGCAGTTCACGTTCTCCGCCGGTGTGATAGCCTTCGTGCACCGCATCCGGAGCAAAACGGGCGTCACCTGCTGGAAACTGGGTCATCACCTTCGATCCCCTCAGCTGGAGCAGCACATTGTGTTCGGGATCGAAGTGGTAGGGTGTGACGGCATTTGGCGACGAGACAAAAACAAAGCCCTGCAGCTTCAACAGCGCC
>JANNZB010000614.1:0-3421 GCA_031410395.1 Novosphingobium sp. | reverse complement strand
GCGGGGGAGCGGGCTGGTGCGGACTTCGTTTCAGAGAAACTGAAACAGCAGCCAATATTGTGCGGCGCAACATTTAATGGATTTGCCCGGAACGCGCGTCTATGACCAAATAAGGGCAAGGAGCATCTCATGGCCGATTCGACTGACAAGCCGGGCGCATCAATGATGGGCATATTCGGCGAGATGATGAAGCTTCAGGCCGATGCAACGCAGGCGATGTTTGGGCAGTTCGGCCAAATGATGGCTTCGCCCGCTGCCATGAAGTCACCGCTCAGTGATCCTGCTGATGTGGCCCAGTGGGCTCAGGTTGGCCAAAAGCTGCAAACACTGTGGCTCGATTACCAAACGAGTGAGGCGCTCAAGGCGGAGCCGCCCAAACAGTTCACCGATCCGGCAGCCTGGCTCGAATTGGTTCAGGGATGGTACCGGCAGATGCCCTTTGCCAATGCTGATCAGCAGGAAAAGCTGTGGCAGGACAGCGTCAAAATGTGGCAAGGCGTGCTCGGCCAATTCAGCGACGACGATGCTGAGGCCAAACCAGAATTACCGCGCAAGGACCGCCGATTTGCCGATCCGCGCTGGCGCGAGCAGCCGGTTTTCGCGCTGATCCACCAGACCTATCTGCTGTTCGGCGAGCAGCTGGCGCAATTGGCTGAAAATACCCAAGGGCTTGATGCCGATCGCAAGGATCAGCTCCGCTTTGCCACTCGTACCCTGATCGAGGCGCTAAGCCCGGCCAACTTCCCGATGACTAATCCGGTTGTCCTACAAAAGACGCTTGAGACCAAAGGCGAAAACCTTGTGTCCGGGATGGAGCACCTGCTCATCGACCTCAAGCGCGGTCAGCTTACCCATACTGATTCGACCGCGTTCGAATTGGGGCGCAACATCGCCGTGACTCCCGGCAAGGTGGTTCACGAGACGCCGCTCTATCAGTTGATCCAGTATTCGCCGACGACGGATAAGGTGCTCGAAACCCCGCTGGTGATCTTCCCGCCTTGGATCAACCGCTTTTACATTCTCGATCTCAATCCTGCCAAAAGTTTCGTCCGCTGGGCGGCAGAGCAGGGGGTCACGGTGTTCATGGTCTCTTGGAAATCGGCCGATTCCTCGATGGCTGATGTGGTGTGGGACGATTATATCCGCGCCCAGATCGATGCGATCGAACATATTTGCGTGCGGCTGGGCGTGCCTTCGGTGCATACCATAGGCTATTGCGTTGCCGGAACTACGCTCGCCGCGACGCTAGCGATCCTGACCCGCCGCGGAGAGTCCGACAAGGTCAAGAGCGCAACTTTCTTTACCGCACAGATCGATTTCGAACGCGCCGGAGAACTCAAGACCTTCATCGACAAGCACCAGATTGCCTCGATCGAAGCAGTTGCCAAGGATGGTTATCTCGATGGGCGATATATGGCCGCGAGCTTCAATCTGCTGCGCGGTTCGGACCTGATCTGGAACTATGTGGTCAACAATTATCTGCTCGGCGAAAAGTATCCGGCGTTTGATCTGCTGCATTGGAACGGCGATACCACCAACCTTCCGGCTAAGTGGCATCACGATTATCTGCAGGATCTCTACAAGGACAACCTGCTCATCGTGCCCGACCGGATGCACGCCGATGGCACGCCGATTGATCTTAGCCGGATTACTGTTCCCGCTTATATTCAGGCGGGGCGTGAGGATCATATCGCCCCGCCCGACAGCGTTTGGCAGATGACCCGGCATCTCCACGGGCCGTGGACATTCGTGCTCGCGGGTTCGGGGCACATCGCGGGTGTGGTCAATCCGCCATCTTCGGGCAAGTATCAGTACTGGACCAACCCCGAGCCCGGCGACACGTTTGAAAGCTTTGTCGACGGCGCCGTGGAGCAGCCGGGAAGCTGGTGGACGCACTGGATTGAATGGCTGCGCGATCAGGCGCCGGGCGAAGTGGCGGCGGCTGGCAAGCGCATTCCAGGCGCTAAGGGCGACGCGGTTATTGAGGATGCGCCCGGCCGTTATGTGATGACGCGGTAAAAGCGCCAATGCCAGCGACAACAGCATTTTGCTGCACTGCACAATAAATACTTGACTTCGCATATGCACAATCTTATTTGTGCAGTGCAATAGCGGCGCATCTTGCGTTCGCATGAAGTCAGGATTTGATCCCAATGGCCGATGAAGTTAAAGCTGTAGCGCCCGACAACGCAGAAAAAGCCTATGCCGCAGCAACTGAAGTGGTTGCGACCAAAGCCGCTGCGCCTGTTTCAACGTCAACGCCTGCAACGGCGCCAGAGCCAGCGGTCATCATCCCGGCACTAACGGCCAAGGCGCCTGCGAAGGCTGCAACAGTTTCCAGCCCTGCGCCTGTGGTAGCGACTGTGCCGGTAGTGACAGCCGTGCCCGCTGCCAAAAAAGCGCCAGCTGCCAAGAAGGCCGTCGCGAAACCTGCCACCGCCAAGGCCGCTGCCGTTACAGTCAAGCAAAAGGCAGCCAAGCCGATCAAGGCCAAGCCTGCAAAGATCAAAACCGCCAAAGATAAAACCGATAAAACAAAGCCCGCTGCGGCTAAGCCAGCAGCAAACAAACTTACCCCAATCATTACCAAATCAAAGGACACCATCATGGCAACTGCAAAGAACAAGACCGCCGATTTCACTGCCAAGGCAAAGGGCGTTTTCGCTGACGTTCAAACCAAAGCCAAGACTGCTTATGCCAAGGGCACTGCCGCTGTTAACGAAGCCGGTGAATTCACCAAGGGCAACATGGAAGCGGTTGTCGCTTCGGGCAAAATCATGGCCGAAGGCGTGAAGAGCATGGGCGCTGACTATGTTGCTGAAGGCAAGAAGGCCTATGCAACGATGACTGCTGACGCCAAGGAAATGGCCGCCGTCAAGTCGCCGAGCGATTTCTTCCAGCTGCAAGCCAAGCTGCTTCGCCGCAACCTCGACAGCGTAGTTGCGCTGACCTCGAAGAACACTGAAGCTGCCGTCAAGCTCGCGGGCGATGTTTTCGCGCCCATTCAGGGCCGCGTCAGCCTGGCAGTTGAAAAGGTCAAGAAGGCCGCCTGAGCGCACTTCCTGCGGCGCCCAGAGCGCCCCGCCAAAATGCAGTGACGGGCCGGACAACCACAAGGTTGCCCGGCCCGTTCTGCATTTATTAGCACTTTGAATTCAGCTAAGGCGGCACCATCTTGCCCCCAAGCCCGCTGTTACGGTATTCTGATCGCGATGAACCTGATGACCCGCCCTGCCGATTCTCAATCCCCGCACATTCATGCCTCGCGGGAGGATGAAGACTTGCCCGGCAATGGCGGCCAGGCCGACCTCGCCACCAAGACCCTGACCCGGCCCAAGAAACCGAGCATGTTCAAAGTGCTGATGCTCAATGACGATTACACCCCGATGGAATTCGTGGTGATCGTGCTCAAGCGGTTTTT
>JANNZB010000613.1:0-4484 GCA_031410395.1 Novosphingobium sp. | reverse complement strand
GCTATGCCGATACCGGAGCCCTCGTTCGAAATATCGACCATGCGGACATAATCCGCCTTCATCGGCGGGCCGACATTGTCATTCCAGCTCAGCCACATTTCCTTGAGTTCATCAGGATTACGGTTGCTGCGCATAGCCGCTTCGATGTCATTGCCGGTGATCGGCTGCCCCTTCAGCGTGCCCTTGCCCTTGCCATAGATGCCCTGAATGCCCGCCTGCAGCTTCGCATATTCCTCTGCTGCGCCCGGCTTTGATGGCACCGGCGCTGTGATCAGCGTGCGGAACATGTTGAGCTTGCGCAGGGTCTCAGACGAAAGCCCAGGCGCCTTGGCCATCTTCGCCGCGCCCGCCGCATTGGTCACCTGAAGCGTCGCCATCTTGGCGTTTTCATCAGCGGCTATCGCTGCGGTGTCGTCGGTAATGTAGGTTTCATAGACCCATTCGGTCTGGCCATTCTTCACCGATTCATCGAAAAATGCCTTGTCTGCCTTTTTGATCCAGGCATCGACCCGAGCCGCTGGAGAGGCGCCCTTGGAAGGTGCCTTGGCGAAAGCAGGACAGGCGGCAAGCACAGCAGCCACAGCCGCCAGCGAGACGATTCTTTTCATGTGCGATCCTCGAAAAATTATGGTTTCAGCCGAAACGGCTTACGCGGAGGAATAGGCGGCCAATAGACGAGGTCAAGTGTGGTTTGTCGAAAGAACTCCCCTCCTCTTCAGTGGAGGTGCCTTAGGCCGTCAAAAACCCAGCAATTGCCTCGCCCAGTTCGCGCCGGATGACGCAGCTCATGTGGGTGCCGGGAATTGCCGCGAGCGTGCCGTGTGGCAATGCGTCAACCAGTTCCTGCGGGGATCCGTTATCCCGGTCCTCGGTCCCGCAGACCACCAGCGTTGGCATCGTGACGGCAGCAAAATCAATCACGCCCACCCCGTCAATTGATTTCAGCAACAGCCGCGCAGCAACCGGATCAATTTTCATCGTTTTCATAAATTGCTGGCTGAAATAGGCCGGATCATCGCGCGGGATGGTGCCGAAACGGTCGATCACATCGAGGAAAAAGTCCGTGCGCCCCGACCATTTGGTTAGTCCTTCAAGTCCCATTCCGCCGAGCACCAGCCTTCGCGGCTTGAGGCCCGCCTGCACCGCTTTAAGCGCCGTGCGAGCGCCCAACGAAAACCCGCCAAGATCATAGTCCGAAAGTCCCAGCTCCCGCACAAGCGCCTCAAGATCCGCCACCAGCACATCGTGCGGATAATCGCCTGCCTCCTGCGGCGCTGCGCTTTGCCCATGCGCGCGCAAGTCCGGCATTATTACCTGAAACCCTGCGTCAGCAAGCAGCGCGGCGTGGCCATATTTGATCCAGTTGACCTCGGCGTTGGAAAATAGCCCGTGGAGGAGGATTAGCGGGCGGGCGCTGTCAGTAATGGGCCCCACGCGATGAACCGCGAGGCGGGTGCCGCCAAAGCCGTCAAAGAAGTCGGTGTGTGTCACCCCTTCTTCAAATGCCGCCGCCCCAGCAATTCGGCGATCTGAACCGCGTTCAGCGCCGCGCCTTTGCGCAGGTTGTCTGATACACACCATAGCGCGATGCCGTTCTCTACCGTGATGTCCTCCCGCACGCGGGAGACGAACGTCGCGTAGTCACCCACGCATTCGACCGGGGTCACATAACCGCCGTCTTCCCGCTTATCGATCAGCATGATGCCCGGGGCCTCACGCAGCAGATCCTGCACTTCGGTCGCCGAAATCTCGTTCTCGAACTCGATGTTGATCGCTTCGGAATGGCCGACGAACACCGGCACCCGCACGCAGGTTGCAGTGATCTTGATCTTGGGATCGAGAATCTTCTTGGTCTCGACCACCATCTTCCATTCTTCCTTGGTGTAGCCATCATCAAGGAAATCATCGATGTGCGGGATCACGTTGAAGGCGATCTGCTTGGTGAACTTGCGCGCCACGGCAGGATCGCCAACAAAGATGTTGCGGCTCTGCTCGAACAGTTCGTCCATGCCCTCTTTGCCCGCGCCGGAGACCGACTGATAGGTGGACACCACCACACGTGTGATCTTTGCCGCATCATGCAGCGGCTTGAGCACCACTACCATCTGCGCGGTTGAGCAGTTGGGGTTGGCGATGATCATCTTGGCCTTGTAGCCATCAATCGCTTCAGGATTCACCTCGGGCACGACCAGCGGCACGTCGGGGTCCATGCGGTATAGCGATGAGTTATCGATCACTACACAGCCTGCTGCCGCAGCGCGCGGAGCGTGAATCTTGGTCGGACCTGATCCGGCGGCAAACAGCGCCATATCCCAGCCGGTGAAATCGAAATTCTCGATGTTGTGGACCTTGAGCATGCGCCCGCTGTCACCGAATTCAACCTCTGTTCCGTGGCTGCGTGGGCTTGCGACTGCGGCGATCTCGTCAATCGGGAACTCGCGCTCGGCAAGGATGTTCAACATCTCGCGCCCGACATTCCCTGTCGCGCCGACAACAACTATCCGGTAACCCATTTTTCCACCCTTAAACTAAACCGGGTGCGCCTTCGCGGCGGGGCGGCGGGATGTCAATGAGTGATAAGCTTCAGGTCGCCAAATCTGGGCTTTGCGCCGCTCTTACCCGCCTAAACGGCTGACGCTCACCATAGGCCAAGCTGCGCCATATCCATTCGAACGGACCTGACACAAAAAAGCGCATCCAGATATTGGCAAACACCAACAGAATCGCGACGACAATAGTCGCCTGCAAGGCCAGATGCGCCCAGCCCTGCGCGCCGGGCAGGTGCAGACCAATAGGCGAGAACATCACGTAAAGCCCAATGATCTGCTCCATGAAATAGAGCGAAAACGCCATCTGCCCTGCGGCCTTGAAGGGATTCAGCAGCCCGCGACCTAATGCTCCGCGCACCAGCAGGTTTATCGCCGAAATGTGGCCAAGACTGACCAGCAGACGCGAAAATTCACCCGTAAACCAGAAGGTCTTGGGGATCGGCCGGAAGGTCATCCACTCCAGCGCGCCGATGTAGCGCGCGCCCATCCCCAACCCGTAACCGATCACCAGCATGTACAGATAATCACGCGTTGGCCGCTTGCCCTGAATGAAGCCGAACTTCCACAGCGCTATGCCGATCAGCATCGCACTGAATGCTTCAAATATGCCGAAGATCAGTCCGCCGCTGTTGAGAATGTAAGAATATGCGCCCCACATGAACCCGGCATAGTCCATGAAGGTTCCAGCCCGCGCTTTGGCTTCTTGAGCGATGTGCGGCTTCAGTTCAGGATCGCCGCTGGCAATCTTGCCCTCAATCTTTTTCCATTCTGTGCTCGCCTTGGCTTCGTCCTTGGTCAGCACTTTGCCTTGCTTCTGCTTCGCTTCTGCAACCAGATAGGTGGACTGCAGTGAAGCTCGCTTGGCATATTGGTACCCGCCGCCAATCAAGCCGACGGTGGCAAACACCAACCCAATCGTGATCAGCCAGCGCGGCCGGAGACGCCGGAACGGGAACAGCGCCAAGGCGCAAAGCGCATAGACGTGCAGAATGTCACCGGGCCAGACCAGCACATAGATATCGAACAGGCCAAAAAACAGCAGCCACAGGTTGCGCCGGATATAAAGGTCAGCAATCGCGACCGGGCCATCGGGCTGCATCGCCCGCGCGGCGGTGACCATCAGCCCTGCACCGAACAGAAATTCGAGCATACCGCGCTGGGTACCCTCCCAAGTGGTTTGGATAATCGTCCACACTGTTTGATCTGCTGGCGACCAGCCCATTACCCGAACGTCACCGAAAAACCCTGCGAACGACGGCCCCGCCATGAAAGGAATGTTCATGTAGAATATGCCGAGGATCGCAATCCCGCGGATGATGTCGAGCACATCAATCCGGTCGCGCCCGCGCACCGGTGCAAGATGCACGTTGTGATCCGCTGTTTGCAGTTTGCTGTCAGTAGTCATGTTGCCCCCGCCCCGGTTTCAAGGTCGTTTCAGGTGTAAACACTATCACCGTGTATCATTTATGCAATACACCCCGCGCATGTCTGCGTCCCCGAACAAGAAAAAGGCACTCAGACCTGAGCCTGAGCGCCTTTTTACTTTAATTCGCAGTTGCTTGATCGAAAGATCAACCCTCGGTGCGGGTAACCTTGCGCTCAGCAATACGCGCACGCTTGCCGGTGCGACCGCGCAAATAGTAAAGCTTTGCACGCCGCACGACGCCGCGGCGGACCACGGTGATCGAATCGATATTAGGCGAATAGAGCGGGAAAACGCGTTCAACGCCCTCGCCAAAGCTCATCTTGCGCACGGTGAAGTTTGAGCTGATGCCCTTGTTCGAACGGGCAATGCACACGCCTTCATAGGCCTGCACACGGGTGCGCTCACCCTCGATAACCTTCACGCCAACGCGTACAGTGTCACCGGGACGGAATTCTGGGATAACCTTTGCCGCTTTGGCAATTTCTTCGGCTTCAATCGTCTGAATCAGG
>JANNZB010000612.1:0-5552 GCA_031410395.1 Novosphingobium sp. | reverse complement strand
CAGGCGCTGGTGACGCCGTTGTTGACGTTGATCGAGCCGCTCCGCATCCGCTGGCCGACGCTGAGTGCGAGGCGCTTGTCTGCCCCGTGAACCCAGCCTGACAGGCCGAATTTCGAATCGTTGGCCATGGCAATCGCATGGTCAAGATCGCGGTAGCCGATCACAGCTGCAACCGGCCCAAACACCTCCTCCTGCGCCAGCGGATTGGCGTTGTCGGGCAGGTCGAGCAGCGTTGGTTCGAAGTAATAGCCGCTGGTCATGTGCGCCGGGCGTTTACCGCCGAAAACGACTTTGCCGCCCGCCGCCACGGCCTCGGCGACAAGGCGCTCGCAGCGGGCAACGGCGGCAGCGTTGATCAGTGGGCCGGTATCGGTCGCGGGGTCGCTGGCGGGGCCAATCTTGATCGCGGCGAGCAATTCTGCGGCCTTTGCTAGAACTTCGGCCTTGGACTCCTCAGGCACGAACAGCCGAGTGCCGAGCGCGCAGCCTTGCCCAGCGTGTGCGGTGCAGATTACGCGGGCGTGCATCGGGGCGCTGGCGATCGAATCGGGCAGGAAAATCTGCGCCGATTTGCCGCCGAGTTCGAGCACCATCGGCTTGAGCGTTGGCGCGGCCTGCTGCGCAATGGAGATGCCCACGCCGACCGATCCGGTGAACGAGACCATGTCAACGCGTGGATCGCTCGACATCATCTGACCGCCTTCGTGACCGCCTTCGATCACCACATTGAGCACGCCTGCGGGAAGCCCGGCTTCCTCTGCCGCTTCGGCGAAAATCATTGCAGATAAGGGCGTTAGCGGGTTGGGGCGCAGCACCACGGTGTTGCCGGTAATCAGCGCGGGGATGACTTTCCACAGCGCGGTGAACAGCGGGACGTTGTAGGCAGCGATGGCGGAAACGACGCCGTGGGGGAGGTAGCGACGGACAGACTGCATCGGGCTTCCGGCCATTCCGAGGCGTTCGTGCATCGGTAGCGGGTTCTCTTCGATCTCGGGCAGTGTCAGATAAACGTCAACGATTTCAGCAGCGTGGCGGATCGGGGTCTGGACCTGCGCGAACATCACCGAACTTGAGATCGGACATCCGGCTTCGAGCACCGCGAGTTCGGTGAGCCGGTCGGCGTGGCTGGCGAGGGCTGCGGCATATTTGCGCATGATTGCAGCACGTTGGTCGCGCGAAAAGCCGGACCATTCGCCAGCATCAAAGGCGGTGCGGGCGGCGGCGATGGCATCATCAAACTGCGCCAGCGAAAGCCCGCGCAGCTGCGCCACAACGCTCTGGTCCGACGGGTTTTCAACTGTGAATTCAGCGCCTTCTCCGGCAACATAGTGCCCGTCAATATAGCCAGCGTGTTCCACCGAATGTCTCCTTCAACTGTGTTCAAACGCCCAGCAGGGCGAAACTATCGTGCCTTGTCACTGCCGCGCCGAGGCGGGCGGCAAATGTGTAGATTATCAGCGGATCGACCCGGCGGGTGATCGCCCAAAGGTAATAGCCATAAACGCAGGCCTCGCGGTATTCGGTCCATGCGGTGTCATCGTCGGGCATGGTGTGGCCGCCTGCGCGCATAATATTAATGTAATGATTCAGAAGATTGCGTTCCTCTCGCTCGGCGAGGTCCACCGTCAGAACAGCGTTGATATGGTAGGCAACATCCAATGCCCAGCCGCCTGACTGCAACAGTTGCCAGTCGATCAGGCCAAGGCCATCTCCCGTGCGGAACACGTTTCCAGCATGGGCATCGCCATGAACGAGGAACTGCGGCCGTGCGCAATCGCGCCGCACAAGGGGCGCTAATGCGCCGCATAGACGCACAGCATCGCGCGTCGCGGGCGTCAAAGTGTCACCGCGCGGATCATCAAGCAGCCCTTGCAGCGTCTCTACCGACAAATGCGGGTGCGCGGCGAACTCGCCCACGCGGTGAGTGATCCACGGGCGGTCCGCGAGCAGGCCCCTTCCAGAATGCAGCGCGGCGATCTGTTCAAGGCTGCCAGCGGCATCATCAGCGCTAAACGGATCGAGCGCCGAACAGAAGGTTGCACCATCAGCAATCAGATCGCGCATGATGACCACCGCCTGTTGGTTCTCGCGGTGGATCACCGTTTTTACGCAAGTCGGCACCCTAAGGCTGACGTGCCCGGCAACCTTGCCATAGAAATCGGCTTCCTTGACCATCGTTGGCCCGCCCATCTTCATCATCGGATCATCGCCAAGCAGTCCCTTCAGGCACAGCGCAAGCGGGGCGGACCCGTCGGAGGGATAGGCCAGAAAGCGCACCTTGGTGGCGACCGTACGGAGGACCTCCACCGTTTCCGTGGTGGCGATATCTTGGACCAGCGCGACTGACAGCCACGCCGGGTCGAGCGCCTGCTCCAAGGTTTGCGGGACCGTTATGTTGCCTTTGCTCACTTCTTATCGCCCTCTTTAGAAAATTCACGATATCGAACTATCAATCACATTGGCGAAACACTTGACCTCTGGCAAGTCAGGTTTAGGCTTACCGGCAAAGGCCACAAGGTGAGTGATATTTATGGGCAGGCCCCTCGAAGGCATTAAAGTTATCGAAGCTGCGATGTGGGCGTTCGTCCCTGTCGCGGGAGCTATGTTGTGCGACCTTGGGGCTGAGGTTATCAAGGTCGAGCCCACCAGCGGTGATCCGATTCGCGGCCTACGATCTGTGCCGGGTGCCACCGGGGCCGAGGCGCTCGAACTTTCGTGGGAGTGCTACAATCGCGGTAAGAAGTCGATCACGCTCGATTTGAAAACTACCGAAGGTCAGGCGGTGTTGATGCGCCTGCTCGCCAATGCCGATGTCTTCCTGACCAATTTCCTGCCCCGCGCTCGCAAGAAGATGAACATTGACGAGGCCAGCCTGCGCGCCCGTTTTCCGAAGCTGATTTACGCGGTGGGTTCCGCAGTCGGCCAGCGGGGACCAGAGGGCGACAAGGGCGGCTATGACGCAATCAGCTATTGGGCGCGCGGCGGTATTTCCTCCGCGCTGACCGAGCCTGACGCTCAATTCCCCGTCAGCCCGGCAGGGCCGGCGCATGGCGATACGCTCTCGGGTTCGATGCTCGCCGGCGGCATCTGCGCGGCGATTGCCAAGCGGGCGATGACTGGCGAGGCGTCGACCATTGACGTCTCGCTGCTTAATGCGGCGATGTGGTCCATGCAGCGCGGGATTGCCCAGACGATGATGGACGGGATCGACAATTTCCCGCGCCCACCGCGCGGGTCACCGAACAATGTGCTGTCATACAACTACCGCACCAAGGATGGTCGCTTCCTCGCGCTGTGCATGTTGCAGGCAGACAAATACTGGGCGCCGCTATGCCGCCTGTTTGGACGCAGCGACATGGTCGATGATCCGCGCTATGCCGGCGCCGACGCACGGCGAGCTAATACGGCGGAATGCCTTGGAGAATTAACCGCGATCTTTGCTAGCAAAACGCTGGCCGAATGGCGCATTATTCTCGCTCAGCAGGAAGGCCAGTGGGATGTGGTCCAGCACATCGGCGAATTGCACCGGGACGTGCAGGTGGTCGCCAACGACTATATCCAGACGGTCACAACCACCGCCGGAGTCGATATTCCCGTGGTCTCGGTGCCTATGCAGTTTGATGGCGCGCCGATGCCCGCTGGTATGTCGCCAGATGTTGGCGCGCACAGCGATGAGTTGCTTAGTGCGGCAGGTTTCAGTGAGGATGAGATCATTGATCTGAAGATCAAGGGCGTGGTGTTTTGAAGCCGCTTCGCAAACTGCCACAGCTTGAGCCGCTGTCTGAATTCTTCTGGACCAGCGGCGCGGATGGCAAATTGCGCATTCAGCAGTGCGGCGCTTGCGGCAATTGGCAGCACCCGCCGCTTGTGCGTTGCATGGTATGCCATTCGCCCGATCTGGCGCCGCAGCCTGTTTCGGGCAGGGGCAGGGTGGTGAGCTGGACGGTAAACCGGCAGGCCTGGCAAAACGGGATGGAAGAGCCGTTTATCTTCGCGGTGATCGGCCTTGCCGAACAGGCCGAGCTTTACGTCTTCACCAACCTGCTCTGCGCGCCCGAGGAAGCAGTGAGCGGAATGGAAGTGGCGGTGGAGTTCGAGCAGAACGAGGATGTCTGGCTGCCACTGTTCCGCCCGGTGGGAGGCCGCAATGATGCTTGAAGGCCTGCCTGAAAAGCTCTGCCGGATCACCGGTATCGGTCAGTCCGAAGTTGGCCGCCCATCGACCAAGAGTGCGATTGAACTGACGCTTGACGCTGCGACAATGGCGATCGCCGATGCCGGTTTGCGGATCGAAGACATCGATGGCGTGGTCAACTATCCGCCAAAGACGCTCGAGGGCGGCGGCATTTCGCCAGTCTCGGTACTTGAGGCGAGCTATGCCCTGGGCATAGACGCAAAGTGGAACGGTGTTTCCAACCACGAAGGCCCCGGCCACATGGGCGCGATCTTTGCCGCGGTGATGGCGGTGGCGGCGGGACTGTGCCGCCATGTACTGGTGTTCCGCACGGTTGCTCAGGCGCAGGCTCGGGCGAAATCGCGCGATGCCTCGCTGCTGCTGGGAAGCCAGGCGCGGGTTACCGAGAACAATTCCTACACCGTGCCGTTCCAAGCGGTTTCGCCTGTCAATCTGTGGGCGCTCTATGCGCAGGCCTATTTTGACAAATATGGCGCAGGGCCGGAGCAGCTTGGCTGGGTAGCGGTAAACGCCCGGCGCAATGCCGCGCACAATCCCAATGCCATCTATAAGACGTCGCTGACCATTGACGATTATTTGGCCAGCCGCGTGATCTCCACCCCGCTGCGGCTTTATGATTGTGACACGCATATTGATGGATCGACCGCGCTGGTGATCTCGCATCGCGACGCCGCCAAGGACATGCCCAATCCGCCAATACATATCGAGGCGATGGGCATGGCGCTCGGCGGGCTGGGGCAGGGAATTTTTACCGGCGATTTCACCTCGCTCCCCGCCACCCGCGCGGGCGACATGCTGTGGCAGCGCACTGACCTGAAGCCAAAGGACGTTTCCTGCGCGCAGATCTATGATGGCTTTTCGATCCACACCTGGCTGTGGGGCGAGGCGATGCAGCTGTTTGGCAAAGGCGAGGCGGCGAGCTTTATGGATGGCGGCACGCGGATTGCCATCGATGGCGAGCTGCCGATCAACACCGGCGGCGGGCAGCTTTCGGGCGGGCGGTTCCACGGTTACGGCCACACCTATGAGGCCTGCCTGCAACTGTGGGGACGCGGCGGCAGGCGGCAGGTGAAGGACGCGAAGGTCAGCGCGGTATGCAACGGCGGCTATGGCTATGGCGCGCTGCTGTTGCGGACTGATTGACTCGATCCCCAAGCTCTAGTATTCTGTATTGCGATAAATAATTCGATATTGTGAATTATATGGAGTGAGGTGATGACTGACCTGAGCACCCTTGATCGGACCGATGTTGAAACGCCAGCATGGACGCTGGGCAAGATTGTTGATGCCGATGCCCATATCGATCCGCCGCATGATATGTGGCGCGATTACCTACCCGCGCATCTGCGGGACAAAG
>JANNZB010000611.1:0-5930 GCA_031410395.1 Novosphingobium sp. | reverse complement strand
GCATGACAATTACGATACCGATACGTTCAAGGCGCTGATCGCGGCTTCGGAGAGTCTGACCGGGGTCCCAGCGCAGGGCGACAACCAGGCCAGCCACCGGGTGATCGCCGATCACTTGCGTTCGGTCAGCTTCCTGCTCGCCGATGGCGTGCTGCCATCGAACGAAGGCCGCGGCTATGTGCTGCGCCGCATCATGCGCCGCGCCATGCGCCACGCGCACCTGCTCGGCGCCAAAGAGCCCCTGATGCACCGACTGGTGCCCGCGCTGGTGATCGAGATGGGGCAAGCCTATCCAGAACTCGGCCGCGCCGAAGCTCTGATCCGCGAAGTGCTGGAGCGGGAGGAAACCAAGTTCCGGCAGACGCTGGCCAATGGGTTGGGCCTTTTGGAGCAGGAAATCTCCCGCATTGAGCGAGATCGTAAAACCTACATCGACACCATGAACGTCGAGCCAGGCGATCCGAGTGCCATTCGAAACATAAAGGTCCTGCAATCACAACTTTCGGGTGAGGTCGCTTTCAAGCTCTATGACACATTTGGTTTCCCCTATGATCTCACTGAAGACGCCTTACGCGCCCGTGGCATCGGGGTGGATAAGGAAGGCTTCGATGCGGCCATGGCACGCCAGAAGGCCGCAGCACGGGCCGCATGGAAGGGTTCGGGGCAAGCCGCTGACAGTGAAGTCTGGTTCGATATCGCGGAGCGGGTCGGCGCAACCGAATTCACTGGATACACCTCGACCACGGGCGAGGCACAGGTCGTCGCGCTGGTGAAGGACGGCAGTGAGGTAGCAGTTGTTGGTCCTGATCAGGAAGTAACGATCATCACGAACCAGACGCCATTTTATGCTGAAAGTGGGGGTCAGCAAGGTGATGTGGGCCGCATGACAGGCGCTAACGGATTCGCGTTTGGGGTGATGGACACGACCAAGCCACTGGGGCGCCTTCATGCCCATAATGGAATCGTCACAAGTGGTAACTTGAGTGTCGGCGACATGGTCAGGCTCGATATCGACTCGGCCCGCCGCGATGCGATCCGCGCGAACCATTCGGCCACCCACCTGCTGCATGCGGCGCTGCGCAATCGGCTGGGCAGCCATGTTACGCAGAAGGGCTCGATGGTCGCCGCCGATCGCCTGCGCTTCGACTTCGCACAGCCTGTAGCACTGACGGCAGAAGACATCGCGGTGATCGAGGCCGAAGTGAACGCCGAAATCCGCGGCAACGAACCGGTCGTCACCCGCCTGATGAGCCCCGAAGATGCCATCGAAGCCGGGGCCATGGCGCTGTTCGGCGAGAAATATGGCGAGGAAGTGCGCGTGCTGTCTATGGGCAGCGCGAAGGGCAGCGAAACATATTCGGTCGAACTTTGCGGCGGCACTCATGTGCGGGCAACGGGCGATATTGGCGTGTTCCGGATTGTGTCCGAAGGCGCGGTGAGTTCTGGCGTGCGGCGGATAGAGGCACTGACTGGCGAGGGCGCGCGGCAATGGTTAGTCGGCCGCGAGAATGCGCTTAAGGGTGCGGCGAGCCTGCTGCGAACCATGCCTGATGAGGTTGAGGGGCGCATTGCGGCGCTGCTTGATGAGCGCAAGAAGCTGGAGCGCGAATTGGCGGAAGCGAAGAAGGCGCTCGCGCTTGGTGGCGGGATTGCCGGTGCTGTTACCTCGGCGGACGAAGAAATCGGAGGGACCAAATTTTCTGGCCTAGTGATTGAGGGGCTCGATGCGAAGGAACTGCGCGGCCTGCTTGATCAGGCGAAGGCGCGCATGGGTTCGGGGGTGGCGGCGATCATCGCAGTAAACGATGGCCGAGCCAGCATGGCTGCGGCTGTTACCGATGATCTCACCGCACGCTTCAGCGCCGTTGATCTCGTCCGTGCGGGCGTGGAGGCACTCGGCGGCAGAGGCGGCGGCGGGCGGCCCGATATGGCGCAAGGCGGCGGGCCGGATGGAGCCAACGCAGCGGATGCTATCGCAGCTGTGCGGGCGGTGTTAAGCTCCTGACATGATGGCCCGCCCGCTCGCTTCACCGCCCAAGGTATCGCGAACGGGCGGACATCCGTAATTTTAGACAGGACCGTCGTTGCAACCGGCCGCCCCGCTTCCAGCATATGTATTCACTGCATGCGCGCCTGACGTCACCATTGAACGGATTCTGTTGTTTCGCTGGTCGGCAATATAGAGCAGCGTGCCGAACAAGTTGAGCGCAATTCCTGAAGGCGTATCGAAACTTGCTGCACTGCCATTTGGACTATTGGTCGAACCCGCGCCGATCGACGCTGATCCCGCAACAATTGTCGTGGTAAGGCTAGTGCCGACGAGCGTCCCCTGGCTGATGTTATTGGCGGTCATGGCGCCGTTGCCCTGAGTAACGAACATTACACCCGTTAGACTGATGGCGATCCCCGATGGGTGGTTCAGCGCAAATGTTGCCGGAAACAGGATTGGCAGCGTCGTCGCTTGAAGAGGAATACCCGTGAGGAGCGGATTGTATTCACGGATGCGGCCATAAGGCTGTTCGTTGATGTAGATTTTCTGCCCGGTGGCACGATAGGCGATACCGGTTGGCAAGCCGATACCGTTCTGGCCGGGAATATTCATATTGCGGCCAGCGATCACGGTCTGGGTAACGCCGGTGGATATCTTGATGCGTCGCACGCTGTAATCATAGCTGTCGTTTACGTAGACATAGGTTTCGGTCGCATCGATGGCGATGCCCGTTGGGTGGTTGAACGTCGATACGCTTGCAGCGCCGTCAATGCTTGGACCGGCCATAGTGCCAATGGGCAGCGGACCTTGTCCGCCTAGTGTGGTCACAACACCTACGGGGGTAATCTTGCGTACCGTGTTATTGGTATGTTCAGTGACATAAACGTTGCCGGTAAATGGCCCGACGGCGATGGCGGAGACATAATTAAAACGTGCCGCCGCGCCGGTTCCGTTCGCGTAACCGCTTGGGCAAGCTCCGCTAGGTGAACTGGGGCCAGCGATCGTGGTAACGTTGCCTGCCTGAATTTTTCGGACTGAATTGTAGTCGGCAACGTAAACCACGCCGCCGCGAACCGCGACTCCGCTTGGACTGGAAAATGTAGCCTGGGAGGCGAACGCGGGGGCTGGTGCAAGTGCGATTATGGCACTGGGGATCAGCGACAACTTGAGACGAGCGTACATATCAGTGGCCCTTTTGGTTAGCGTTCGCCAAACTTTTTGGCGAGACCACCAGAAGGTCGTGGGATCACCCCATATGGTTCAAAGCTGCACGAATAATTATGCAATCCGATCCCGCAGCCCCGAACTCCTTAGCTTCGGCTTCTCCTCAAGCTCACCCTCGTCCATAATCTGCGCGCGGAATTCGTCGCGTTTTTCGTGGATGGAGGCGATCACAAGGCCCATCGGCACGCCAAGGTCGAACAACACTGCCTCGGATAATTGCAGTGAGCTTTCGAGCGTTTCAGGAACCGCGTGACTGGCCCCGACCTTGTAAAGTTGTGCGGCATGTCTGGCATCGCGGGCGCGGGCGATGATGGGCAGGTCGGGGTGTTCGAACTTGAGCTGTTTTACGAGCCGCCGCGCGCCGTTTGGATCATCCATGGTGAGGATCACCGCTGACGCCTTGTCCAACCCCATCCGGGCGAGTGAACCGCTGCGCGCGGCATCGCCGTAGGTCACAGGGTAGCCATCGCTCGCGCCGGCGCGGACCAGATCGGCATCACTGTCGATGGCAATGTAGGGTTTGTCGTGTTGCCGAAGCATATCGGCAACCAGTCTGCCAACCCGGCCAAATCCAACGATAACTGCGCGCGGTTCATCATTTTCATAGGGGACGGCGGGCGCGGCATCGCGGTCAACCCGCCGTCCGAGCCGGCGGCCAAGCGCGGCGAGCAGCGGGGTAACGGTCAGTCCGATGGCAGTGACGATCTGCCAGAACTGCGCGGCATCGGCCCCGATCAGACGGGCGCTGACCGCAGCGGTAAGCACAATTAGCGTAGTTTCAGACGGACTGGCGAGGAGTATCCCAGCCTCGGTTGATGTTCCTGCGCGCGCGCCCATCATCCGCAACAACAGCCCGGTAACCGCCGCCTTGACCAGCAGAACCGCTGCAACCGCCAGCGCAATCTCCCACAATCTCGCCCAGATGAGGCCGAGATCGAGACCCATTCCGACGGTGATAAGGAATATTCCGAGTGCCAGCCCCTTGAACGGCGCCGTCATCGCTTCGACCTCGCCATGATATTCGGTCTCGGCGATCAGCAGCCCGGCGATCAGCGCGCCGACAATTGGCGAAAGACCGACAGCTGACGTGAGCAACGAAGCCAGGATCACCACCAGCAAGCTGGCCGCGAGGAATAGCTCGGGGCTTTTGGTCCGCGCGGCCTGAGCGAACAGCGCGGGCAGAACAAGGCGGCCCACTGCCAGCAACAGCACAATCACAAGCGCGCCGCTCCACAGTGTGCGGATCATCGCATCGGTGCCTGTGGCCGCATCACCGCGCCCCATCGCGCCGAGCAGGAAGATTATCGGCACCAGAGCGATATCTTCGAACAGCAGCATCGAAAGCGCAGCGCGGCCTACTGGCGTGCGTGTATCAATGATACGCAGCACCAGCGCGGTGGAAGACAACGCTAGCGCCAGCCCCAGCGCCACCGAGGTGCCTGGCGAATTGCCCATGGCAAAAAGCCCGGCGGCGATCAGCGATGATGCGCCAAGCATTTCCAACGCACCAAGCCCGAAAACCTGCCGGCGCATCGACCACAGTCGGTCAAACGAAAGCTCCAGCCCCACAGAGAACAGCAGCAAAATGATGCCAAAGTCGGCAAATGGCTGCAAACCGTCGGGGTGGGAAATGGTAATGTAGCTCAACCAGGGAAACTGACCAACCAGACCGCCGAGGCCGAATGGTCCGACCAGCAGACCCACGAGGATGAATCCTATTACCGGCGTAATGCGGAAACGGGCAAATATCGGGATGACCAGCCCTGCCGCCGCCAGAATGACAAGGGCATCACCCAGCGGCGAATTGGGCGAAAAGGGGGCAGGGCTAGACATCGACTCAGGTTAGGGCGCAGGCACCCGATTGTCACCGTTTCTATTGCAGTGCAGCGGAAGATAAAAAAGGCCCGCCGCTCGGGGTGAGTGGCGGGCCGTTTTGTCAGTCCGGAAAGTTCGTGAAAATCAGGCCATCGCCGCTTCAAGGTTGGTCACGACTTCCTCAAAGAAGCCCTCTGTGGTCAGCCACGGCTGGTTGGGGCCGATGAGGATCGCGAGATCTTTGGTCATCTTGCCGCTTTCCACGGTTTCAATACACACGCGCTCGAGCGTTTCGGCGAAGGCCACCACGTCGGGGGTGTTGTCGAACTTGCCGCGATACATCAGCCCGCGCGTCCAGGCGAAGATTGAGGCGATGGGGTTGGTGCTGGTCGCCTTGCCTTGCTGGTGCTGGCGATAATGCCGGGTGACGGTGCCGTGCGCGGCTTCGGCTTCCACGGTTTTGCCATCGGGGGCCATCAGCACCGATGTCATCAGGCCAAGGCTGCCAAAGCCCTGCGCAACGATGTCTGACTGGACGTCGCCATCATAATTCTTGCAGGCCCAGACGAACTTGCCGCTCCATTTCAGCGCGGATGCCACCATGTCATCGATTAGGCGGTGCTCGTAAATCATGCCCTTAGCGGCGAACTTTTCGGCAAAACCTTCCGTGTCGAACACCTCCTGGAACAGATCCTTGAAGCGTCCGTCATAGGCCTTGAGGATGGTGTTCTTGGTCGAAAGATAAACCGGCCAGCCGAGATCGAGGCCATAGTTGAAGCTGGCGCGGGCGAAATCGCGGATCGAATCGTCAAGGTTGTACATCGCCATGGCCACACCGGCGCTGGGGAACCTGAACACTTCAAGGTCGATGTTCTTGCCGTCGTCGCCTTCAAACACCAGC
>JANNZB010000610.1:0-2264 GCA_031410395.1 Novosphingobium sp. | reverse complement strand
CGGGGGAGCAAGTTACATATTGGAACCAGCTTTGGATTTCGACTTTACCGAAGACCAGCAGACCATCCGCGATGCGGTTTTGCAGCACTGCTCTCAGTTCTCAGATGATTACTGGCTGGAGCATGACCGGTCGGGAGAATTCCCCGCCGAGTTCCACAAGGCGATGGCGGAGGCTGGCTGGCTGGGTATCGCCATGCCCGAAAGCGTCGGCGGCGCGGGGCTGGGTATCACCGAAGCGGCGATCATGATGCAGGCGGTGGCCGAAAGCGGCGGCGCCATGTCAGCGGCATCGGCAATTCACCTGCCCGTATTCGGACTGGAGCCGGTGGTGCTGTTCGGCACTGAGGAACAGCAGCAACGGATGATCCCGCCGATCATTTCGGGCGCGGAAAAGATGTGTTTCGCGGTTACCGAACCCAACACAGGCCTTGATACCACCAGCCTTAAAACCCGCGCGCAAAAGGTTGATGGCGGCTACCTCCTCAATGGCGAAAAGGTGTGGATCACTCAGGCACACCTTGCCGATAAGATGCTGATCATCGCCCGCACCACGCCGCTGGACGAGGTGAAAAAGAAGACCGAAGGCTTGTCGCTGTTCTACACTGCACTTGATCGCAGCAAGATCGAAACGCGGCTGATCCCCAAGATGGGGCGTCATGCGGTGGGATCGAACATGATGTTCATCAATGATTTGTTCGTCCCTGATGAGGACCGCATCGGCGAAGAAGGTCAGGGCTTCCGCATTCTTCTCAAGGGCCTGAACCCCGAACGCGTGCTGCTCGGCGCAGAGGCCACCGGGATTGGCCGGGTGGCAATCAAGCGGGCGAGCAAATATGCACAGGAACGCATCGTGTTTGGGCGGCCCATCGGCCAGAATCAGGGCATCCAGCATCCACTCGCCAAGGCGTGGATGCAGGTTGAGGCAGCAGCCTTGATGGTGTTCAAGGCGGCAAGTCTGTTCGATTCTGGCAAAGAGTGCGGGGTGGAAGCCAACAGCGCCAAATACCTCGCCGCTGAGGCAGGATATGAAGCCTGCCAAACCGCCGTCATGTCTATGGGCGGGATGGGCTATGCGCAGGAATACCATGTCGAGCGTTACTTGCGCGAGGTGCTGATCCCGCGCATCGCGCCGGTTAGCCCGCACCAGATCATGAATTACATTGCTGAACGCGTGCTGGAATTGCCGAAAAGTTATTGATGCCCTTAGCCCATCCTCTTTAGGGGAGGGGTTGGGGTGGGGTTTGGCCCCACTTTCAACGCTAGACCCAGCGGATAGCCCCACCCCCAGCCCCTCCACTGAAGAGGAGGGGAGCAAGGAAGCCAAATGCCCATCGATCACCAGCCCACCACCGCCCGATCATGGCTGTTCGCCCCCGGTGACAGTGAAAAGAAGATGGCTAAGGCGATGGCAGGCACCGCTGACATCGTGCTGATCGACCTTGAAGACGCGGTTGCGCCCGAAAGCAAGGCGGCAGCCCGGCCGATGGTGCATGATTTTATCAAGGCCAATCCGGTCCAGCGACACAGGCTGTGGGTGCGGATCAATCCGTTTGATGGCCCGCACACGCTGCATGATCTCGCGGCGATCATGCCGGCAAATCCCGGCGGCATCATGCTGCCCAAAGTTTATGGCCGCGCTGACGTGGAAAAGCTTGATCATTGCCTGTCGGCGCTCGAAGTGGCGCATGGGATTGAGGAAGGTTCGACCCCGGTCATCGTGCTGATTACCGAAACCGCCGAGGCCATGTTCCACACCGGCGACTACAAGGGCGCACCGCGAGTGGTTGCACTGACATGGGGGGCGGAGGACCTGGCCGATTCAATCGGCGCGCAATCGAACATGGACGAAAACGGGGCCTATACCTTCACCTATGAACTGGCGCGGTCGATGACTGTGCTGGGCGCGGCCACGGCTGGCGTTACTGCAATCGAGACGATTTCCGCCGATTTCAAAGACCTCGAAGCCCTGCGCCTGCGCGCGACGCGTGTTCGGCGGGATGGGTTCAAGGGCATGATGGCGATCCACCCGGCTCAGGTAGATGTGATCAACGATGCTTTCACGCCGAGCGAAGCGGAGATCGCCGAGGCGCAGGAGATCGTCGATATTTTTGCTGCGAATCCCGGCGTAGGGGCGATTGGCTGGAAGGGCGCGATGCTCGACAGGCCCTACTTGAGTCGTGCGCAGCAGCTGCTCAGCCAGGTTGGCTAGTTGTGATAACTGTGAACGCTCAATGGCAAATTCGTCACCCTGAACTTGTTTCAGG
>JANNZB010000609.1:0-8142 GCA_031410395.1 Novosphingobium sp. | reverse complement strand
CGGGCGGGGGAGCGGGCCGGTACCGCTTCTGATTCAACTCGCCGGTTTCACCACAATCACCCGCCGCACCGTCAAAATCTGCACCGGGGCATCGATCATCTGCCCGCGCATCACCCCTTGGCCCTTCGTCTCGCTGAGCGGCACGTCATAAATTTTACGCACCACATCCATGCCAGAAGTAACGTGGCCGAACACGGCAAAGCCCGGCTGAAGTTCAGGATTGGTCGCTTTGGGATTGGCGTCGAGACCTTCGAGTTCGGACAGCAGGATCGAAAAATCGGCCATCGCAGTTCCCGGCGCGTTCCTTGCCATCGAGATTGCTCCTGGCTTGTGCAGCAGTCCGGTCTGGCTGGTTGGCTCGTGGGCAATCGGCTTTAGCACCTTGGAGGGATTACCCTGCAGCCCGGCCTGGATCAGGCCATTGGGCTGGGTACCCCATTTCAGCCGCATCACCCGATAGAATGTTGCGCCATCGAACCGCTGCTGATCGACATAGCGTACAAAGTTCTCAGTCGTCAGCGGCGCGTGCTTATGATCGAGTTCAAGCTCTATCGTGCCAAGCGAGGTGACCATCGCCACATTCACCGTATCACCAAGCGGCGGAGGTGGAGGCGGTGCTGGCATGCGCTTGGCCGGACCAGCGGCGGCCAAGGCAAAGAGGAATGGCAGGGCGAACAGAGCGAATCGGCGTTTCATCGGAACATCATGGCGCGGTGCCACATTACTGCAAGATGGATCAGTCCATCATCTCGCGCGTCCAGCTGCGTACTTCATTTTCGCTCGGGCCAGCGCAATCTACGCCGATTTTACCCAGCTCTGATCGATCCAGCCACTGAAGTTCTGCGTAAGTGATCGCGCGTCCATCGTGCGCGCGGATACCGATGGGGCCAATCGGCAGCCCATCGCGGCAATCAACCAGCACCGGATTTGACGGAATGCCGAGCCCGTATTTCTCGCCCCACTGGCGCAATGCCAGCATCGCCGGGAGCAGATCGATGCCCTTAGGCGTCAGGCCATACATTACCTTTCGGCGATCATCCTCCATCGGCTGGCGCGCCATGATTCCATGTTCGACCAGCCTGCCCAGGCGATTGGAAAGGATGTTTCGGGCGATGCCGATCGCGGCGAGGAAATCCTCAAAGTGGTGCACGCCGTTGAATGCGGCGCGCAGGATCATGAACGACCAGCGCTCACCCATGACCTCAAGCGCCAGGGGCAGGCCACAGTCCATATCTTCAAGGGGTTCGCGAAGTTTTCCCATTGCCACCGATGCTAGCGCATCGTGAGCCTCGTGCGAAATTCTTTCGATTCTAGGTTGCATAGTGCAACTGAACCATATAGGTATCGATTCGCAACTGAAATCTTTCCCGTCTTCCCCAGGTTGCATCAAAACAGGAGATTACCCATGCGAACCTCGCTTTCGCCGATCATGCCGCGCGCCCTTGTGGGTGCCTTCCTCGCCCTTTCGGGGGCGCTGTTGTCGCTGACGCCTGTCACCGCAAGTGCTGCCGCTCCTGCGCGCTATTCGGCTTCGCTGATGACTGCGCTGACCGAACCGAAACAGGCGATCATCGCAGAAGCGCTGTGGAAATGCGCTGGTGACAGCTGCTCTGCACAGGACCTTGGCAGCCGCCCGGTGCTGGTGTGCCAGCAGGTTGCCCGTAAGTTCGGCCCGGTTTCGGCTTTCACTTCGGCAGGTGGCGCATTCAGCGCCGAAGAGCTGACCAAATGCAACAAGCGCTGAGTCCGCTTAGTCTAACAACCCGCGCTGCCTGAGGTCTGCTTCGAGCAGCGCGGCATCGACAAATGATGGACCTGCCACCCCAGACGCGCCGCTGACGCAATGTTGGCGGCGTTGTCGTCTATAAACAGCATCGCACCCGCCGCATGGCCAAACTGTGATTCTGCCAGATCGAAAATCGCCGGATCCGGTTTGGCGATTTTTTCATCGCCCGACACGACAATCTCGCGGAATCGATCAAACACCGGCGCAGTAGCGCGGAATGACGGCCAGAATTCTGCGCCGAAATTGGTAATGGCGAACAGCGGCACTCCGCGCGCATCAAGCGCTTCGACCAGTTCGATGGAGCCGGGAACCGGGCCGGGAATCGTTTCATTGAACCGCGTGGCGTAGGCGTCAATCAGGTGGGCATATTCCGGGAACTCCGCCTTGCGCCCCGGCATCATCGCGGAAAGCGGTACGCCAGCGTCATGATGAAAATGCCACTCGGGGGTGACAACGTGGGTGCAGAACCATTCGAGCTCAGCCGGGTCAGCAATCAGCTTGGTAAAAAGATAGCGCAGGTCCCACTGATAGAGCACCCTGCCGACATCAAAGACTACAGCCTCAACCGGTTCAAATGCGACAGGCATTGCGGACATTTCATCAATCCCAGACATGACAGCGGCCCGCATCCTTTTTAAGGAGACGGGCCGTTGACGACCAGCCGGGCCTTGTGGCCCCGCCACACCAGCAGCGATTAGCCTTGGCGTGCCTTGAAACGGCGGTTGGTTTTGTTGATCACATAGGTGCGCCCACGGCGACGAATCACGCGGTTATCGCGATGACGGTCCTTGAGCGACTTGAGGCTGTTGCGAATCTTCATGATACCCTCGGGGCGGCATTGCGCCGCAGAAATTGGAAGCCGGGCCGTTATGGGGCCAGCGGCGGCAAGTCAAGTCTCAAGTCGAGTCTTTTGGGTTCTGATCCACTTGCATGGAAGGCGGTACCGGCCCCCTCCCCTGCATTACTCATCGGGATCGGCAACCTTGAACGGATCGGTCGGCACCGGTTTGCTGGGCAGCGATTGACGCGGCAGGTCCTTGTCGCTGTCTGCGGCCTGCAAAAGCATGGCCGCCATGATTGTTGCCGCTTGCCTAAGATCATCGCCGCGCAGGTGATCGACAGTGTCGAGGTTCGAATGGTGCACCCGGCTATCGTAATCGAGCGGGTCCTGGATGAATTGATAGCCCGGCAGGCCAATCGCCTGCATGAACACATGATCGGTTCCACCGGTCTTGCTGGTGACCACCTGACCTGCACCCATGGCGCTGAACGGGGCCAACCACTTTTTCAGTAACGGTTCGGCGGAAATGTTGTTTTCCGCATAGATGCCGCGGATTTTGCCCGATCCGTTATCGAGGTTGAAGTACGCCTTGATCTCACCATAGCCCGGTTTGGGCGAGATCGGCCAGCCTTGGCTCCAGGCTGTATAGGCGGCAATGCCGGTTAGTTTGGGATCGACAGGGCGAGTCGCCAGATGGCGCTCGATATAGGCGCGCGAGCCATACAGCCCCTGCTCCTCTCCCGCCCAGAGCGCAAAGCGGATCGTGCGGCGCGGCTTGACCCCCAACCGCGACAGGATGCGCGCAGCTTCGAGCACGACGACTGAGCCCGCGCCATTATCGGCCGCGCCATCGCCAGCGATCCAGCTGTCAAAATGAGCGCCTGCCATCACGTAACCTGCCTTGGGATCACTTCCAGGTATTTCGGCGATCAGATTGTCGGCTTGAAGCTGCTTGTCGTCAAAGCGCGCAGCCAGTGCGAGTTCGATCTCCGGCGCTGTGCCGCTTACTGATAGCCGGGCCAGACGCCGATAATCCTCGGCTGCCAGCTCAAACGATGGCAGCGCCAGCTGCTCTCCGGGGCGGAAGTTATACCCTTCACCGTGAACCAGCATGCCATCGCGATAACTGATCCTGACCATTGCCAACGCGCCCTCGGCTTTGAGGAAGCGGCTCAGCTCAAGCGGAAAATTTGCGCGGGAAGCGCGCCGGTCAACCGCCTGTGGATCGAATCTGGGCAGATCGAACTTGTCAAATTCGCCAATATCCTTGGCCTCATAGCGGCGAAAGGGCAGCCGGGTTGCCTCGCTGGATGTGCCCGGCAGGCTAATCATCACGATCTTGCCCGCAAGTTTGCCCTTCCACTGGGCAAAGTGCTGAACCTTGCTGATTGGCGCAACGATCACCGGTGCGCTAAGTGTCCCGCTCGTGGGCGGCGACCATGCAACCGGCATCACAGTCATCTGTGTGGCGCGCGGGGTAATCATCCGTGCTGAATAACTTTCGACATTCCAGCCGAGGCCGAAATCAAAAGGTTCGCGGTGGACGTTTTGCAGGCCGGTGGCGGTCATCCGCGCGAGTGCCCAATCGGCGGCACGACGATAGTTTTCCGAATTGGTCAGGCGCGGACCGATGCCGTCCATCAATTGCGACGCGGTTTTCATCGCCTCGCTGCGGTTTAGCCCTTCGTCGATCACCGCGCCGATTTGCGCTTCACTGGTATCAGCCATGAGGACCGATGGTGTGATGAGCAATCCGATACTCAGCCCCAAACTAAGCGATGTTGCGGCGATCAAACTGGCTTTGGACATTCAATGCTTCCCTTTGCAATATGCCGCTGTGCTGACACAGACTGCCTCTGCTGCCAAGGGGACTAGCGGGTTATTCCGCATTGCGAATTTCACCCAGTTTGCGCTCCCAAGCCAGTGCGTGGGCGACGATGACGTCAAGCTCCGCGTGTTTGGGAGCCCACGGCAAAGTCGCCTTGATCCGTCGGTTGTCTGATACCAGCGCGGCGGGATCGCCAGCGCGGCGCGGCTCCATCTGGCGGTTTATTTTGACATTGATCACCCGGTCCACCGCATCAAGCACTTCGAGCACCGAAAAGCCCCGGCCATAGCCGCAGTTCATCGTCAGCGAACGTGCCGGGTCGGCAATTAACGCCTCAAGCGCGAGCACATGCGCGGCAGCCAGATCGGCCACATGAATATAATCGCGCACCCCGGTGCCGTCAGGAGTACCAAAATCGGTTCCGAAAACGCCCACGTGCTCCCGCTTGCCCAGCGCCGCTTCCACCGCAACCTTGATCAGATGCGTTGCACCCGCAGTTGACTGGCCTGATCGCGCCAGGGGATCAGCCCCGGCGACGTTGAAATAGCGCAGCGCGCAATAGTTCAAGGCGTGCGCCACCGCCGTGTCGGCAAGCATCTGTTCGGTCATCAGCTTTGAGCGGCCATAGGGATTGATCGGCAGCTTGGGGCTGTCTTCGGTCACGGGTGAAACTTCGGGCTCACCATAGGTCGCGGCGGTTGAGCTGAAGATCATGTGCGGCACGCCGGCGGCTACAACAGCCTCGATCAGGCTGCGGCTTTTGGCGGTGTTGTTGTGATAGTACTTCATCGGATTTTCGACTGATTCAGGCACGATAATCGACCCGGCAAAATGCATCACCGCACGGGTGTCCTGTTCGGCGAAAATCCGGGCGAGCAGTGCCGCATCCTCGATATCGCCTTCATAGAACGGCACATCGTCGGGCACCGCCCAGCGAAAGCCGGTGGTCAGATTGTCGATCACCGCAACCGGCCAGCCGGAATCCTTGAGTGCCAGAACTGCGTGGCTGCCGATATATCCGGCACCACCTGTAACGAGAACGGGGATGTTTGTCATGCAAGCCTTCTACGCAGCAAACTGTCGCTTTGCACCTAGAGCTTGCGGCCTATCATGTGGTTAACGCAGCGGGCGCGATCCATAGGTGCCCCAGCGCCACAACCGCTCCAGCGGCCCCTGATCGTGGTGCGCCAGCCACCACCGAGAAACCACGATCTGCGTCATATAGAGCGCAACCGCGATTGTGGTGAATAGGATCGGGCCAACATGCGTCGCCAGCCCCATAAACGGCCCCAGCAGCAGCACCCCGAGCAACGAATGCGTAAGATAATTGCTTAGTGCCATACGGCCCACCGGAGCCAACAGCCCCAGCACGGCCTGAGCGCGCGGCCAGGCCAGGACAAAGGCGGCGGCATAGGCCAGCCCCAGCGGAACCGTGCCGATCACCGAGCTCCAGTGTTCCTGATAAACCTTTGGGTTGAGCGCAAAGAAAAGGCTGAACGGAACGCCGATGACCAGCCCGATCACTAGCGTGCGCCACAACAGAACCCGGTCATTGAGCAGTGTTCCTGCCATCAGCCGCCGCCCCAGCACCATGCCGAGCAGCATAACGCCCATAACCTTGGGTAGACGCCAGGTGACCAGCAGATGCTCGATCCGGAAGGGCAGGCCAGACAGCTGCCAGCCGAGAAAGCCCGCCATGTCGGTGCGCTGCATTGCAGCGGCAACAGAGTCGCTTGAGGGGCCCGCAATGGCGACATAGATCGCCTCGCCCGCTTGCGTGAAGGGATGTCCCAGATCAATCCCTGCCGAAGCGCGCAGCGGCTCAAGCGCCAGTGGCAGCGCCAGCAGGATCAGCGCGGCAATCAGAACCCTAGGCTCAGACCAACCCCGAAACAGCGGCAGCAGCAGGCCAAGCGCGGCATAGAGGCTGAGGATATCGCCCTGCCAGATCAGGCTCATGTGGACTAAGCCGATAGCCAGCAGCACCAGCATTCGCCGCCGAAACACCGCCACGCCCGCCGCGCCGCGCTTTTCCAGCCGGTCCAGCTGGAGCGTAAAGCCGATGCCGAACAGCAGCGAGAAGATCGTGTAAAATTTACCGTCGACGAAGAATTTGATCAAAGCATCATAAATGCCCGGCGTCTGCGGCCCGGCAATCGCTGCCATCTGCTCCGGCCTCAGCATCACCCAGCCAAAAAATACCGGAATGTTGGCCAGCAAAATGCCAAACAGGGCGAGCCCGCGCAGGGCATCGAGCAGTACGATGCGGTCTGACCCGGCAATCGCAGCGGCGGCCTGAGGCCTATTGGTTTCCATGGTGAAATTCCCCTACGCGCGCCCGGTGTTTTGGTATCATCGGGAGAAAGAAATTTCAATTGTATCATCATGGACTATTCAGCGGGGCGAAAGCATCCGAGGCATAGCGCCGATGGCGCAGCACATTTCTCTCATTCGGAGCCTCTTCATGCGGCATGCCAACCTGATCTCGCTGACGCTTTCGTTGGTGGCGCTGTTTTCTACACCCGCGCTGGCCCGGCCCGGCAACTGGGGCGGCGGCGGATTGGGCGGTGATCCTTATGGCCGCTCTTATCCAACCTCATCGTGGGAGCGCAGCCGCGCTTTCAGGCCAGCCGAGGGCAAGGTCGAGGTGAGCCGATTCATCGCCGATGATGTTGACGTCGCACAGTTGGCCAAAGGCACGGTCTCGGTCGCAGCCGCGCCTGTCGGTGACAATGCGGAGGAGCGCGAGCTCAGAACTTACGAGTCCGCCGTGGCTGACCGGCTCGCGCTATCTGGCTACCAGACCGCGACCACGCCCGATGCCGCCACGCAGATCGCCGAAGTTCGGGTAACCCACGCCACTGTCGTGCCCGAAGAAGCGCCCCACAAGCCGGTTTCGGGCGAAATGGAAGTTGGCGTATCCAATCGCGGGTCAGGCTTTGGTCTGGCGCTCAATATCGACATGTCGAAGCCGCTCAAGGCGCTGATTTCCACGCGCCTGGAAGCGCGCATCCGTGACCGGACGAGCGGCAAGGTGCTGTGGGAAGGCCGCGCGGACATCGTCACCCGCGAAGGCAACGCAAAATGGAATGACATTGCCGTCGCGGCGCGGCTTTCAAAGGCGCTGTTTGACGACTTTCCCGGCAAGTCGGGCGAAACGCGCACCGCTGCGCGC
The DNA here is from genome assembly GCA_031410395.1 of Novosphingobium sp. Classification (GTDB taxonomy): domain Bacteria; phylum Pseudomonadota; class Alphaproteobacteria; order Sphingomonadales; family Sphingomonadaceae; genus Novosphingobium. Next base: position 572 of record JANNZB010000609.1, on the reverse strand, counting down.
TGAAATGGTTGAAATTGACGAAACTCCGGCCCACTTTGAGGGCAATATAAAAAGCAAAAGGGACGCGCTGATGATGTCAAAACTTGCCGCACCGCTTTGTGCTCTTGCTTTGCTGTCAGGCTGCGTCGTCCCCGTGGGGCCGATCGAGGTGACGCGGTTCCACGCGCCTGACGCCGCCGCTTTGGCGCGCGGAACGATAACTGTTGAGGCCGCGCCCGGCGCGGATGCGGGATCGCTCGAACTGAAGAGTTATCAATCGGCGGTGGCGCAGGAATTGCAGCGCATTGGCTATTCCGAAGCGGGCGCAGGCGATCAGGTCGCGGTGGTCAGGCTTCTGCGCTCGCGCATTCAGCCGCAGCGCAGCAGGAACCCGGTCTCGGTCGGCGTGGGCGGTTCTACCGGTTCCTATGGATCGGGGGTTGGCCTGGGGATTGGATTAAACTTGTCCGGCCCTTCGCCGGAAATGGTTGAAACCCAGCTTGCGGTTTCAATCCGAGAGAAGGCGAGCACCAAGGTGCTGTGGGAGGGCCGCGCGACGTATTCAGTTAGCGCGAAATCGCCGCTCGCCGCCT
>JANNZB010000608.1:0-2047 GCA_031410395.1 Novosphingobium sp. | reverse complement strand
GTGCGCACATAAGGCGTGTGGCCCGGTTGCAGCGACGGGCTGTGGAAAGAAAACACCAGAATCGGCAGGCCATCGTCAACCGCGATGTCTATGCCGCGGATCGCTTCCTTGAGTGTAACGCCTTCGGGGGTGAGCGGGATGCGCTCGAGCAGGCCGGCTCGCGCGAGGGCCCCGCGCAACCGCGGTACGCGCCACATACGCGGGTAAAGGTAGTGGCCCTGCTTGCGCAGCGGCCCCCAGAAAACCGTGGTCAGCGGCATTTCCATCAGCCGCCGCTCCTCATCGACCCACCATGGACTGACCGGCAGATCGCGAAAATTGGCGCCGCCGGTCGCGCTATAATCAAAGCGGCTGCGCGCTGAGGTATCAACGGCGATGCCGTTATCTTTAAGGATCGGCACGGTGTTCGGCCCGACGCCGTAGCGCCCTGCGCGATAGGACAGCGGGGATGTGCCGAAGTTTTTCTCGATGACATCGCGCAGCTTGGTGAATTTCGCTCGCTCAAGCGATTCAGGAAGGTTTCCTGAAAAGCTGTTGAATTCGCATACCTCCTCGTCAAACGGCGGGCTTACCCACGGGTGCAATTGCACGCCAATTTCCGCCCGTCCGGCTGCAATGGCATCACGCAGTATTTCTGCAGCGAGTTTTGATGTCGCTAGCGGATAGTCGACAAGATAAAGCGGCACCACGCCCTGGCTTTCACAAAACTGCTGGAATTTGGCGAGACGCGGCACGTGATCGAGCCCGAAAGATTCGCGTTCCAGCGGGCGCGTCCAGTCAAACTCTTCTTCGGTATCGACGGTAAGGATATAGCGCTGGCCGGTTCCTGGCAGGAACCGGACCATATCCGCAGGACGCGGCTGATCGGTAATGCGGCGTCCAGCCAAATCCGCGAATCCTTTGAACCCCAATCGTCAGTATTGACGCTTACCCGGCGAACCCTTCATTTTGGTTATGATCTGGCACCGGTTCGGTCAAGCCGCCTGCAGCTTCTGGCAGCTGGAGCCTGATTCGGGCATCGCGCCGAACCAGATCACCACCGGCCGAGTGGGCTTCGGCCGCTGCCAGTCGCAAGGCGAATCCGGCGCCGAACATGCCAGCGCTGAGTGGCGAGGCTGCGGGGGGAGGGCTCGCATGAAACAAGTCATCCTTGATCGACAGCGCGCCGGGCAGATCGATTGTCAGGCGAATCGCCTGGCGTTTGCGGCGCAGGCGCACTTTGAGCTTTTCTCCCGGCGCAGCGACACCGGCAATGGTGGCGAGCAAGCGCCAGGAAAGGCGCTCGGCCTCCGCAGCATCAAGGGGAACCGGCAGCACGCCCGGATCGAGCGCCAGATCAAAACTGCTGCCGCGCTGTCCAAGGTGGGCATTGAGTTGGTCAATCAGCGTCCGGATCACCGCCGCCATATCGCAAGTTCCGGGATCGAGCGTCATCGCGCCCGAATCGAGCCGTGCCAGACGGTCCATCTCTTCAAAGCCGGCGAGCATCCGCGCAGCGTCACCAGCAATGGCGGCGGCATGGGCGCGGTATTCGTGCGGCGTCGGGCCGAACAGTTGCTGCTGAATCACTTCGGCAAATCCCTGGATGGCATTCACCGGCGTGCGCAGTTCGTGCAGTATCTGTCGGACCCTGTCGGCACTGCTGTCAGCCGCCATGCGGGGAACTGCTGTCTGCGCAGACGGACGGCGAAACCGCCCGCGATAGCCGGTGAAGTGGCCCAGGGGATCGAACACCGGTGTGGCATCAAGCTGCCACGCGCCTGCAAATGCTGGGGCGCCCGATACGCCGACACGCCCGCCACGCACCGGCTGACGGCGGCGGAAGGCTTCGACGACCGCCGCTGCTGACACCACCGCGCTTGCGGCATCGCCGGTTCCGATTCGCAGTCCGATGGTTGAAGGCGCGGCAGGTGCTTCCGCCCAGTTGATCCGCCCGCTCTCATCGCAGGTGAAGGCGAAGGCATCAACGGGCCCTGATGCCAAAGCAGCGGCATCGGGCGCGGGCGCATGCTCGTGCATGGCCAGCCCCTCTTCCGCCTTGCGCTTG
>JANNZB010000607.1:0-2313 GCA_031410395.1 Novosphingobium sp. | reverse complement strand
GCTGGTTGCGGTGGACGGTATCGCCATTGGCGAACATCGTCGGCCCGGCAAAGGCGGTGTCGGTGACCTTGTATCCGGCAAAGCGGCGGTCCTGCACCAGCTTGTCTCCGGGGCGCACCGGGGTGCCATAGAACCACCATTCTTCGCCGGCAAAGATCAGGTGCGATCCCGGGAGCACGCCGACGCAGGAGGGGTGGCAGCCGTGGCCATAATCCATCGCCACAGTGAAGCTTTGCGGCGCGATGATGCCGCCGTGCTTTGAGGCGCGTGCGAATTCCTCGTCCCAGTGCAGCGGGTTAGCATAGTCCATCGCCTGAACCCAGCGGCGGATATCTGTAGCGTTGCACGGATCCCACATCTCGGCATAAACGATCTGCTTGCCGATCCATTTGTCGACATCGCTGGTATCGAGCGCGGGGGCATTGTTGTGGCCGGTGTCAGCCATTTTGGTCCTCCAGATATTTGCCGGATAGTCACATGTGCGGGTCAAACGTTCCTGCCAATAGGCGCAGGCGCATCCGCACTTTCCGCAGACGGCAATAGCTATCCATCCGTATTTTCAATCGCGCTTTCGAACAGACCCTGCGGCGATGCCCAATCCTTGCGCACCCGGCGCAGCGCGATCAGCCAGTCATCGCCGACCTTGCGGAACTGGTCGAGGTAAACCCCGCAATGATCGGGGCCGATATCGGTCCATGCCGCCCAATATGTGCGCGCGATTGCGGTGTCTGGCCCGGTGAGGTCGATCTTGCAGGTGGAAATATGGTGGCGCACAAAGCTCGCCTTGTGGACCATGTCCGCCCCTGGTTCGCGGGCAAGCCAGCGGTTCTGCCAGTCGCGGATCGCCTCGCGCCCTTCGTAGCGGAAGAGGAAAACTCCGGGCGCGCTTTCGGACTGGATTATGCCATCTTCGGTGAAACATTCGGCGTAGTCATCGACCTTCAGCCGGTCACCAGATACGTTGTATTTGGCGATGGTATCCCGGATGGCTTCGCGGGCGATAAGGTCATCGAGGGTCAAGACATCACCTGCCCGCCGTCAACATTGATCGATTGCCCGGTGATATTGCGCGCCTCGTCCGAAGCAAGGAACAGCGCGAGGTTGGCTACATCTTCGGCGCTCGAAAAGGTGCGCAGCGCCACCGTGCCTGTCAGCCCGGCCTTGATTTCCCCCACGCTCACGCCTTTTTCAGCCGCCACGCGCGCCATGTAATCGACCATCAGCTGCGTCTCGATCGCGCCCGGCACCACGCAGTTGCAGCGAATGCCGAACTCGCCGACTTCCTTGGCGATGACCTTGGTGAGCACGCGCAACGCGGCCTTTGCAGCCGAATAATGGCTTTTGCGCACCATCCCATCCCAGCCCGCGCCGCTTGAGAAATTGACGATAGTCCCGGTTTTGCGCGCCAGCATCGAGCGGTTTAGAACCTCTTTGCTGCACAGCATCGCCGCCATACAATCAACCTTGTAAGTATCGAGGAAATTGTCGGCGGTCTGTTCCCAGATGAACTTGTCAGTGCCCGGCACGGCGGCGTTGTTCATCATGATATCGACCTGGCCCCAGCGCGACATCGCCGCTTCGACCATCGCGGCGACATCGGCCTCATTCGTGACATCGGCCTGCACCGCCACGGCATCAGCGCCAATCGCTGCCGCCTCAGCCTCGACCAGCTCGAACCGCCGCGCGGCGAGCACCACTTTCGCCCCCTCCGCCACCAGCATCCGCGCCATGATCGGCCCAAGGCCGGTGCTTGCGCCCGTGACGATGGCGACCTTGCCGGTGAAGCGATCTGCGCGGCTCATGAAAAGCCCCTCCTATGACCCGCTTCGTCATCCTGAACTCGTTTCAGGATCCATTGCGCATTGGGCACGGAGCGCGAATCAAAAACACCTTCCTCACCGTTGCACCTTCTTCGCTTGCACTGCACGCGAGGCCTGATGGATCCTGAAACGAGTTCTGGATGACGGTGGTTTTTGAATCGGCGGAAGCTCAAATCTCCAAAACCTTCTTCATCAGACCATGGCTTCCCGGCGAACCATCGAGCGCCCGGTTTACCCTTTCGGCAATCCGCCAGCCTTCTGCCGTACGAACCAGTGCCCAGTGATTCACCGCGGCGCGCCACAGATACCAGCGGTCATCCTCTTTCAAAATTACCACCGAATAACCCACAGCCTGCGCCGCATCGCCATCGACCGTAATCTTTGGCGTCCCGGTCATATGCGCGCAGCCGGTGTTCACCAGATCGAGGTGCCCAGGCCAGCCATACATGCCGGCGATTTCATCGGGCGCGGCAAGGCGCTTGGTGCCGCCGTC
>JANNZB010000606.1:0-3532 GCA_031410395.1 Novosphingobium sp. | reverse complement strand
GAAAAGCTCGCCAGCAATATCGAGGAAGTGCGCCCGACGATCATGGTCGTTGTCCCGCGGCTGTTCGAAGTGCTGCGCGCGCGGATCATCAAGCAGATCGAAAAGCAGGGCCGCGTCGCCAACTATATGATGTACCGCGCGCTGGCGATTGGCCGGATCAAGTCGGAAGGCCGTGCCCGCCTTTTCGACAAGCCGATGGACGCGATCCTTGAGCGGACGTTGCGCCCCAAGATTCGCGCCAAATTCGGTGGGCGGCTCAAGGCAATGGTTTCAGGCGGCGCGCCGCTCAACCCCAGCATAGGGGTGTTTTTCGATTCGATGGGGCTCACCATGCTACAGGGCTACGGCCAGACCGAAGCCGGCCCGGTGATCGCGTGCAACCGCCCGGCGGCTGGGCTCAAGATGGACACCGTCGGCCCGCCGATGCGCGGGGTTGATTTGCGCTTTGCCGATGATGGCGAAATCCTCGTTCACGGCGAACTGGTGATGCAAGGCTATTGGCGCAACGATGCCGAGACCGCGAAGACGCTCGAAACTGACGATGATGGCAAAGTGTGGCTGCACACCGGCGATATCGGCCACCGCGATGAAAAAGGCCGGATCAAGATTACCGATCGCAAGAAAGACATGATCGTCAACGACAAGGGCGATAATGTTTCACCGCAGCGGATCGAGGGCATGTTGACCTTGCAACCCGAGATTGGCCAGGCGATGGTCACCGGCGATGCGCGGCCCTATCTGGTCGCGCTGATCGTCCCCGATGCCGAATGGGCGCTCGACTGGGCAAGGCGCGAGGGCGAGAAGTTCGATATCACGGCGCTGGAAAAACTCCCCGCCTTCCGCACCGCGGTCCGCGCGGCCATCGACCGGGTGAACGGTGAGGTTTCGGTGATCGAAAGAGTCCGCCAGTTCGCTTTTGCCGACGAGGCGTTCACAATTGATAATGAAGAAATGACCCCGAGCTTGAAGATCAGGCGGCACAAGCTTAAAGCCCGGTATGGGGATCGCCTGGAGGGGCTATACCGCGGTTAGCACGAAGGTTCCGATTGATGAATTTGATGAAAAGGCTCGTTAATCGGGCAGGTTTCCGCTTCGGTATCCGGCCGTTTCCCTGGGCCGACGAATTCAAACTGGCGGTAGACGGCAGCGATCATGGCGCGGTTTTTGATCGCATTCATCAAGAGAACTACTGGGGTTCGGATGAAAGTATTTCGGGGGGCGGATCGACAAAGGCTCGGACCGCCGCTTATTCTGACGCCTTTTTGCAACTGCTGGAGGCGCGGGCGATTGGATCGATTTTTGATGCGCCGTGCGGCGATCTGAACTGGATCAGCAATGTTATTGATCGCGCCAAAATTGAATATATCGGCGGTGACATTTCAGAGGTCACGCTTGCGACGGCCCGCACGCGCAGGCCCGACCTTGATCTGCGGCTGTTCAATATCTGCACCGATAGCTTCCCTCAGGTCGATCTGTGGCACTGCCGCGACTGTCTGTTCCACCTCTCGTTCGAAGATGGGCTGGCGGCACTGCGCAATTTTGCGCGCAGCACAATTCCCTATGCGCTGATCACGACCAACAGCGGTGCCTATGTTCGCAACATGGATATCGTAACAGGCGGTCACCGCGTCACTGATCTGCAGCGCGCGCCCTATCATCTCCCACGTCCCGAGCAACGAATAGCCGACTATCCGCCCGGTCTGGAGTTCCCTCGCTATGTTGCCTTGTGGAAGCGCGAAAGTATTGCCGCTGCGGTGCTTTAGGCAGTTCACTTATGCGCCATCTCAGGTTCGCCTAATCCAGCGCCACCTCATCTGCATCAATGATGCATCAAGCCGCCTCTTTATCCACCCACTCCGGATAAAAGCTCGGCGCGCGTGCTGACCAGCCCGGTGCCGTTGCTGCCGCCTCCGAGATCGACTGGAGCAGCACCTTGCGGCGTGACGGGTTGATCTGGGGGAGCGCCGCTGCGCCGCAAAAGGCGGATGGCAGCCAGGGGCGCACATCGGGGCCGAGCAGACGCTCGTAGAGGAAGCGGTAGGAGGAGAAGCAGGTCAGCCGGTCCTGCGCGAGGTCGAAGGCGGAGACGCGCACCAGCTTGCCGATGTAGTCTTCCACGCCCTCAAACCCGGTTTCGCAAGGCATCGCGCCGCGCAGCACCTTGAGTTCCTGATAGGCGACATACTGGCTGCGGATCGCGGCGTTTTCCTCGGCATCGCGCGCCCACAATTTGAAGGCGTCCTGACGGCCAAGCCCGATATCAAGGCTGCGGCGGATATAGCGCTGCTCGCCCGAAGTGAAATTGGCGAATTCGCGCAGTTCCGAAATGGTCATCGATGACGTGCTGGTATTGGCCATCGTACTGGTTCCCTGTTTGTGCAGAAGGCATTTCCCCCGCAAGAGACACTTCACCAGAACTTGGTTACGATCACGTTAACCATGAAAGCTAAATTAGCCCCGCCAAGGGGCTAGAGGGATCTGCGTATTTTCGCGTGCCCATGCGGCCGGAAAGATAGGCATGACGCCCCGCCTCCACCGCGAGCTTCATTGCCATTGCCATGCGCACCGGATCTTTAGCCTCGGCGATGGCGGTGTTCATCAACACGCCGTCGCAGCCGAGTTCCATCGCAACCGCCGCGTCTGATGCGGTACCGACACCGGCATCGACCAGCACCGGCACTTTCGCGCCTTCCACGATAAGCCGGATCGTCACCCGGTTTTGAATCCCCAGCCCCGAACCAATCGGCGCGCCGAGCGGCATGATCGCCACGGCGCCCGCCTCTTCAAGCTGCTTCGCGCCAATCGGATCATCGACACAGTAAACCATCGGCGCGAAACCTTCGTTCGCCAGAATTTCGCAGGCTTTCAGCGTTTCACGCATATCGGGGTAAAGTGTGCGCGCTTCGCCGAGCACTTCGAGTTTGACCAGATCCCAGCCCCCCGCCTCGCGCGCCAGTCGCAGCGTGCGGATCGCATCATCGGCGGTGAAACACCCTGCGGTGTTCGGCAGGTAAGTGATTTTGGCGGGATCGATGAAATCGGTGAGCATCGGCGCCGTGGGATCGGTCACGTTGACCCGGCGCACCGCGACGGTGACGATCTCCGCCCCGCTCGCGGCGACGGCGGCGGCGTTCTGGGCGAAATCCTTGTACTTGCCAGTGCCGACAATCAGCCGCGAGGTGAAAGTGCGGCCCGCAACGGTCCATGTATCTGCGTAAGTATTTTCGGGCACAGTCTAACCTCCCCCAACAAAGTGCACAATTTCGAGAACGTCGCCGTCCGTCAGCATGACGTCGCCATGCGTGCCGCGCCGGGCGATCTCGCCATTCCGCTCAACCGCGACCTTGGCCGGATTAAGCCCGATCAGCGCGACAAGATCGGCGATGGAGCTGCCCACTGGCGCGCGGCGCGGTTCGCCGTTTACGGTGAGGGAGATTTGCGCGGACATTGCCCTCGCGCCTTAACGCTCAGGTGTTTTTTGGCAATGTGCCAAGTGCACATTGTGCGGCACCAGCCCGCTCCCCCACCCGGC
>JANNZB010000605.1:0-6365 GCA_031410395.1 Novosphingobium sp. | reverse complement strand
CCGCGCGGCGCTTGCCATAGCTTTTGCCCAGATCGCGGACATCGACCAGCGCCTCACCCGTGCTCATAGATGAACCCGCCATACATGTATTTTGAAGCCTCCGCCCCCAGCGCCGCCGCACGCATTCCGGGCTTCATCCTGCCTTCCCGCAGTTCAGCAAGGGCGATCCACATCGCGGCAGACCCGGTATTTCCAAGTCGGTTGGCGTTGATATAGATTTGCTCGAATGGAAGGCCAGTCTGCTGCGAAAGCTGCTCGCCTACCCGTCCGCTCACCTGATGCGGGATGACAATATCAATTTTTGCAAGGTCAAATCCGCACTCAGCAAGTTCGGCGATCCCGGCTTCGAAAAGCGCCGGGCCGTTTTTGGCGATCCGGGCAAAATCATGGCCGAATTTCTGCGCGCCGCTATCGAGCCTGATGCCCGGACTTTGCCCGAGGCCTGTGGTGCCGAACCATGCCTCGCTGATCCGCGAACAGCCTGCATCGCTAACGGGTCCAAGCACTGTCGCGCCCGCCCCGTCGCCCATCTGCATCAGGTTGACGATCTGGTCTGAAGCCTCGCCGAGTTCGCCCGGATCAAGAAACAGCGATCCGGTTTCTGATCCAACGATCACAACCGCGCCTCCAATGCCCGATGCGATCAGCCCGCTGGCGACCATCAGCGCATTGGCAAATCCCGTGCAGGCCTGGCGCAGTTCGATGTAGGGGCCATCGTAGCCCAATAGATCAGCGACGTGGCTGATATTTGGCGGAAGATGGGTTTCAGGCGTGGTGGTGTGGGCGATGATGTAGGCGACGTTTTCGACGCCAATTCGCGCATCGTGCAGGGCCTTGCGCACCGCCTCGGCCGCAATACAGGAATTTGAGCACCCGGGCAGCGCCGTTTCGTGATGTTCGGCAAAGGCGCGGCTGATGTGGCGTGAATGGATCTGCATGCGCTCGGCGAGCAAGCGAGCGGTGCCGCCGCGGGCGAAGTTGAAGTGGTCTGAGACTATTGCGATTAGATCGTGGCTGGATAGCGCCTCCCCGGGGACCGCCCAGCCGGTGCCGCGCACTTCAACCGGTGCGGCCATCCGCCAAGGTTTGCCATTTGATCTCACGATGCGAACAGCCCAGTCCGAAAGTCCCGAATGGCCGTAAACAGCGCGCCGGGATCAACTTCCAGAGCCTCAAAGTCATCCGCCACCAGTTCGAGCACCCCGGCAAACTGCGCGCGAATATCCGCAGCACGATTGATCAGGCGTGGCGATGCGCCTTCTAACACAGCCAGGCTGCTTGCAATCGCCACATGCTGCGCTTCATCGCGGTGAATGCGCAGCAGGACCTTTGCGATTTTGCCTGTTTTCGCCAGCGGCGCGCCGTGCCGAAGCAGGCGCGAGAATAGAATGCAGGCCGCAGAATCGAGCGCGGTAACTCCAGCTAGCCGCTCGCCTACCGAACCCTGTCCGATGGCGAAATGCAGCCTTCTGGAAGCCTGAATTACGGGGCGAGCGCCCACCGGCTTTGGCAGCCACCGCGCGGCCGCATCAACCCAGGCGCCGTGCATTTCTTCCTCATGGGCAATTTTGGTGAGAGCTGCGGGGGCATGGTCAGATCTCAGCTCGCGCGCCAAGGCGGTGAACGACAGCGCCGCTGCATCTTCGCCATTACCAAGCAAGCAAAGCAGCCGTGACACCGCCGCCAGCTTGCGTGCTTGAAGCGACGTTTCAGCGGAGATGCTGAGGGTAAGGGCAGAAATTGCTGACATCAACTACGGCCCCGATCCGAATTCACGCCCCGCAGGAGCAGAGCCATCTGCGGTATTCGGGCGGAGGCGGAGTTTGGTTACACGCGGACTTGGATCAGGTGATCTTTCTGCCGAACAGGCCATCGAGCGAAAACTTGCCGCCGCCTTTGATAACCAGCGGGATCAGCAGAGCCGCCCAGCTTAGGTGCGTAGGCCAGGCATCGGGATAGACGAAAATTTCGATAACCAGTGTCATACCGAGAAAGGCCAGGGCGGATAATCGCGTTGCAAGGCCGACCACCAGCAGAACCGAAAACACATGCTCTGAAATTGCCGCCGCCCAGGCTGCTGCTACCGGTGAAACCAGCGGCAGAGCATATTCACTGCGGAACAATTCAAACGTGCCGTCGGTTAGGGTGAGCCAGCCTTCAACCTTGGCGCGGCCCGAAAGAAAAAAGATCGCGGCAATCGCCAGTCGATCAAGTAGCAGCAACCAGTCGTCGGCGGGCATCATTGCAACCTGCGACGGAAAACGCAGGGATTTGACGAGGGGCATAGCGCGGCTCCATAATCAAGAACTACCCGGCCGGCGCATGGGATGGATCAAAGACAGCCGGCCGGGAGGGGCTTCAGGTTCTGGGAGCTAATGAACCGAAGCCCTTTGGCGTCTTGATTTTAGTGCAGGTGCCTGCCTTCACCATCTTCCAGGCATTACCCTGATAGTTGACATGCGAACTACCCGCACAACTGCTTCCTGCGCCCGCCTTGCAATCGTTCTTGCCCGCTTTGGCGACGCCGTAGCATTTCTCAGTTGCGGGAGCGGCAGCGCTGGCTGCGGCATTGCCAGTAAGCGCGATGGCGGCAGCAGCAGCCAAAGCAGCGTAAGAAATTTTCATGGTGTTTACCTCGTCAAATACTGATGATGCGGAGGGAATTGTGACCCTCACAGCAGCTATTCGAGGGAAGAGCCCCGAAGGTTACGAAAAAACTTTTCGCCTATATTTGAATTGTTGCTGTAACCACTCTGCAGTTTCGCTCGAATTGGTGCAGGACGGTTATGCAGGCAAGCGAACATCAGTTGCGGATGTGGATGGTGAGCGGCCTCGGCGGAGATGCTGACGCGCACACCGCGCTGCTGCGCGTGTTGATGCCGGTGCTCCGCCAATTTTTTCGTCGCCGGATGCCCGGGCAAGGCGATGTGATCGAAGATCTGGTTCAGGAGACACTTATCGCCGTGCATACCCGCCGCGCCACTTACGATCCTGCAAGGCCATTCACCGGATGGTTATTCGCCATCGCTCGCTACAAGATGATTGACCAGTTTCGCGCAAACGGCCGGTTTTGCACGATCGAAGGCATGGAAGAAATACTGGTCAGCGAAGGCTTTGGCGAAGCGAGCGATGCCAGCACCGATGTCGATCGTCTGCTGGGCAGTCTCTCGCCCAAACAGGAAGCGATGATCCGCGCGACACGCATCGAAGGGCTTTCAGTGGCCGAGGCTGCTGCACGCGAGCATATTGGCGAATCCGATGTGAAAATATCCGTCCACCGTGGCCTTCGGCTGTTGGCGGAGCGGGTGAAGGACAGTTTGCGATGAACAGTGACGAATTAATCAACCGGCTTGTGCAGGATTTCAAGCCTGTGGCGCGCCATGCCCTGGGCTGGCGGATGTGCGCGGGGCTGGCTCTGGGTGCGGCTGTCTCGCTAGCGGTTGTCATAGCGCTCGGCTTCAGGCCAGACCTGTGGATTGCCATGCAGAGCTTCTCGTTCTGGATGAAGTGGATTTACACAGCCTCGCTCGGTGCCGCCGCAATTGCCGCCACCACCAAGCTTGCGCGGCCCGATACGCCGCCGATGGGATGGCTATGGGTACTGGCGTTGCCAGTGCTAGGGCTGGCGGCGATTTCTGTGACTGAACTTGCGCATGCCCCGTCCGACCACTGGCTTGAGATGTGGCTCGGCAAGAGCTGGAAAGTCTGTTCGTCAACGGTGTTCCTGCTTTCGCTGCCGATTTTTGGCGGTCTGCTTTGGTCATTCCGCCTTCTCGCTCCGACGCGGTTGCGCGCTGCCGGAGCCACCGCAGGCCTGACCGCAGGTGCATGGGGGGCAACGCTCTATTGCCTGCATTGCCCTGAGGTTTCGGCAATTTTCGTGCTCACCTGGTATTCGCTCGGGATTGGCGCGGCTTCTTTGGTGGGGGCGCTTGTCGGACCAAAGCTGTTGCGGTGGTAAGTTAAAATTGGGTGCCATGTAACCACTTACACTGCCACTCCGAATAGCCAGTGCCACCCACGGCACTCAATTTGGAGAACCCCCATGATAACATCAGCATCACGGACTACGTTCGCGGCAGCCGCCGCGATCATCGCCATTGCATCGGTCGCCAGCACACCTGCCATGGCCCGTCACCACGGCATGCAGAAAGCCGCCATGGTCCATTGCTATGGCGTCAACAGCTGCAAAGGCAACTCTGCCTGCAAAACCGCGCATAATGACTGCAAGGGCATGAACAGCTGCAAGGGCATGGGCTTCAAAGCAATGACCGCGGCAAAATGCGCCAAGGCCGGCGGCAGCTTGACCGAAAAGATGTGATCCTGTTTCCGGGCCGCTTCTGCCTCAACGGTAGAGCGGCCCGGATACCCATTCGCCAAGGCAACTTCATCGATGTCCAACCCATCAACCTGCTTCGGCCTTGGCTTGCGCAAGCCGCACTATGCGAACTTCCTCGAAGGCGCGGTGCTGGTTGATTTCGTTGAGGTGATTTCCGAGAACTTCATGGTTCCCGGCGGCCGCCCGCGCGACATCCTGCGCCGGGTGCGCGCGAACTATCCGGTGGCGATGCACGGCGTTTCGATGTCGCTGGGCTCGGCTGATGGTGTGGACGGCGAATACCTGTCGCGACTGCGGGCGCTGGCCGATGAAATCGAGCCGCTGTTCATCTCTGATCACCTCTGCTGGACGCGGACCGGGGGATTCAATTCGCACGATCTGCTGCCGGTTCCCTATACGCGCGAGGCCTTGGCGGTTGTCTGTGACAATGTCGGTCGCGCCCAGGATGCGCTGGGCCGAACGATGCTGATCGAAAACCCGACGAGTTATGTCCAGTTCGCCCATTCGGAGATGACGGAGTGGGCATTCCTCACCGCGTTGTGTCAGCACACCGGCTGCGACCTGCTGCTCGACGTCAACAACATCCACGTCAGCGCGGTCAATCATGGTTTTGATGCGCCCGATTATTTGGCCGGTATCCCTTTTGACCGGGTGCGGCAGATCCACCTCGCCGGGCACACCCAGGGCGACGAATTGCTGATCGATACCCATGACCAGCCTGTTGCGGATCGCGTCTGGCAGTTGCTTGCTGCCGCAATGGAACGTGTGGACAACGTTGCAGTGATGATCGAGCGTGATGACAATATCCCGCCGCTTCGAGAACTGCTTGCCGAACTCGAAAAGGCGCGGGCGATTGCCCGGGAAAGCGCTGCGGCATGGGCATGATCGCGCACCAACGTGACTTCCGCGATTGGCTGCACCTTGCTGATGGCGATGCCGCCGCGCGGCTTGATGTGTCCGATGCCCGCGGGCTGTCGGTTTACCAGAACAACTACCGCGCGCAGTTGATGATCTGCCTGGAAGAAAGCTACCCGCAACTGTTGACCTGGCTTGGTGACGACTTGTTCCGTGCGGCTGCGGCGCGGCATATCGATGAAAATTCGCCATCAAGCTGGACCCTCGATGATTATCCCGCCGGGTTTCCAGCCGGGTTACGCGAGCAGTTTCCTGATGATGCTGAAGTGGCGGAAATCGCTGAACTCGAATTAAAGCTTGCGGACTGTTTTGTTGCGGCAGATGCCGCAGCGCTCGACCTCGCCGTGTTTGGAAAGGTTGACTGGGATACTGCGATATTGCGTTTGGTTCCAAGCGTTTCGCTGCTGCCCATCCACACAAACGCTGCAGCAATCTGGTCCGCGCTGGCAAATGGCACCAAGCCACCGCAGCCTGTATTTCAATCCGAATTATCCCATCTGGTGATATGGCGGGAGGACAATGTTTCGTGCTTCAGGCCGGTTGATGCCCCCGAACTTGCATTGCTCGATCAGATGCAAAATGGATGCCCGTTCGCTCAAGTCTGCGCTACTCTGGTTGAACATCTCGGTGAAATCGAAGGTGTGGCCCAGGCTGGTACCTTGCTCGCCGGATGGGCGCGCGATCACATGATCTGTCTTGCCGACAGCGCACTTCCAATGGAGACTTACCCATGACCCGTCCTATCGCCCGCCAATCCACCCTGCTCGCGGCGCTGGGTTTAATTGGCGCCTGCGGGCCGACCGTTTCAACTGCGGCAATGGCAGCCGATCCCGCGCATCCCGTGGTGGTCGAACTGTTCCAGAGCCAGGGGTGCTCATCTTGCCCGCCCGCAAACCGCAATGTCATATCGCTGGCTGATCGGGCGGATGTGCTCGTTCTGTCATGGCAGGTTACCTATTGGGATTATCTCGGCTGGAAGGACAGTTTCGCTGATTCCGCCTTCACCGCGCGGCAGCAGGCCTATGCCAAGTCGCTGGGCCACAATGGCGTGTTCACGCCGCAGGTGGTGATCAACGGGCGAGGCGATGTCGTTGGAATAAATAATGGAGAG
>JANNZB010000604.1:0-3853 GCA_031410395.1 Novosphingobium sp. | reverse complement strand
GGTTTCACCGACGGCGGACTGGGGCAGGGCGTCGAAAAGATCATCGGACATAGGACGTTGCGCTTAGGCCGCAGAGGAATCGCCGCGCAAGGGGGCAGGGGAGTTATCGTCAGGCTGGGCTTGCGCACTGAGCCAGATCGTGAAGATACTTGGCTCCCCCGCGAAGGCGGGGCCTCAGGCCTCGTAACACTACCTGACCTGCGTCCCCGCCTTCGCGGGGACGCAGGTTGGATATGATCTTGCGGATGGACGCCCTATTCCCCAAACCCAGTCGGCGCCGGGCTGACCACCGCCTTGCCTCCCGCACGCAGTTCAACCACTTGAAACGCGCGCTGAACCACACCGTTCTGGCCAAAACGCAAAGGTCCATCGACGCCAAGGAAGCCTTGTGGGTCGTAAAGCCGTGAGGTTGGGAACAGCGATCCCGGCCGCCAATCCCGCGCAACACGAAGGGTGAGCAGGACCGAATCGTAACCTAGCGTGGAAATGCGGAAAGGGGCAGCGCCGTACCGCGCCTTGTAGCTTTCAGCATAGCGGGCAAAGCGGCCATCGGCGAGCGACGAATACCATGCCCCGCGCAGCAGAGGGCTGGTGCCGGCAGCGCTGTCGCCGCTCCACAGTTCGGTCCCGAGAAGGCGGGCTGGCGACGCCGCAGCGCTGCGCAATTGCGGCGCAGCGAGCAGAGCGAAACGGCCGCTGTCGGCAATCAGCACGGCGTCATAGCCACCCTTGGCCTTCAATCTCTGTGCGGCGCTTATGATCGAGGTGTTGCCGCGCGAATAATTTAATGTGGTGACGACGGTGCCACCGGCTTCGGCCACCGCACTGTTGAACGCGGCATTGGCGCGCAGGCCGTATTCACCTTCAGGAATTAGCGCGGCAAAACGTTTTGCACCCTTGGCGCTCGCCCAGTTCACTGTGCGCGTAATCGATTGGCTGGGCAATGTGCCCATAATGAACACATCGTGCCCGGCCACCGCGCCATCATTCGAGAACGATATGATCGGCACCCGGGCAGGGCGCGCGACTCTGGCGACCGCCGCGACATCATCACTCAGCAAAGGGCCGAGGATCAGCTTGTTGCCATCGGCAATCGCGCGCGAAGCTGCAGCTGCGGGGCCGGTCGCAGTGTCATAGGTCGTGATGCGCAGGTTCGAGGCATTGGTATCGAGCAGCGCCATCGTTGTACCATTAGCCAGCGCCTGGCCAACTCCGCCGTTGGGGCCGCTCATCGGCACCAACAAGGCGACCCGGTGGCGCATCTGATCGGCCGGTAACGTTGAGGCGCTGGGCCTTTCAGGCGGTGGGGGCGGAGTGTACTTTGGCTTCTTGGGCACAGCCTGACAGCCGGCGAGCACCGCTACACTTGCAATCGCCAGCAATCCGCGCCGATTGATCTTCCTGTCGAACATAGCTTGCCGCTCTCCCTCGGGCGGTCCATTGAGCGCAGCGATGAACGCGTTGCTCCCTCCCGGTCTTTACATTGTTGCAACGCCTATTGGCAATCTTGGCGACATCACGTTGCGCGCGATAGAGACGCTCCGTGCCGTATCGGCGGTAGCATGTGAAGATACGCGTGTAACCGGCAAATTGTTGAAACATCTTGGCTTCAAGCAAAAACTGATCCGCTATGACGATCACGCGAGCGATGCGACGCGCGATCATGTGCTCGATCTGTCGGCACAGGCGCCGATTGCGCTGACCAGCGATGCCGGAACGCCGTTGATCTCCGATCCTGGTTTTCGCCTGGTGGTTGAAGCAAGGGCGCGCGGAATTGCTGTGACCAGTCTGCCGGGGCCGAGTGCAGCGATTGTCGCGCTGACGCTGGCAGGCTTGCCGAATGATCGGTTTTTGTTCGCCGGGTTCCTGCCCTCCAAAAACAAGGCACGGCGGACGGCTCTGGAAGAACTGGCTGGGGTTCCGGCAACGCTGGTTTTCTATGAAACTGCGCCGCGGCTGGGAGCTGCTCTGGCGGCGATTGGCGAAGTTATGCCGGGACGCGATGTGGCTGTGGCGCGCGAGCTGACCAAGCGCTTTGAGGAATGCCGGACGGGCAGCGTGGAGCAGCTTGCTGCCCACTACTCGGCACATCCTGCCAAAGGCGAGATCGTTCTGGTTGTTGCTCCGCCGGTTACTGGCGGTGATCTTGGCGAGATTGATGTTGATGCTATGCTAGTCGCGGCCCTTTCAACTGACAAACCTTCGCAAGCCGCCGGGCAAGTCGCCAAGGCCACCGGGCTTGACCGCAAGTCGCTCTATGCCCGCGCGATGGAGCTGAAGTGAGCAGCCGCGCCGAACGCGAGGCGCAGGGTCGGCGCGGGGAAATGCTCGCTGCATGGTTCCTCCGCCTCAAAGGCTGGCGAATACTGGCACAGCGGGTGAAAACCCCGCGCGGCGAAATCGATCTGATCGCGCGACGGGGCGGAACGCTGGCGTTTGTCGAAGTGAAGTGGCGCAAAACCGAGGCGGAACTGGCACTCGCGATTGACGAATACCGATTACGCCGGGTGATCGCCGCCGCTGAAGCGGTCGCGCATCGCTGGCTAAAACCGGGCGAAGATATGCGGATTGATGTGCTGCTGCTTGCGCCGCGCTGTTGGCCGCGCCACATCACTAACGCTTCGATCAAATAGGAACCTCAAGCATGAGCCTTCGCGTCGCCGTTCAGATGGACCCCATCGAAAGCATCAACATCAC
This sequence comes from Novosphingobium sp., assembly GCA_031410395.1. GTDB lineage: Bacteria > Pseudomonadota > Alphaproteobacteria > Sphingomonadales > Sphingomonadaceae > Novosphingobium. Next base: position 1,156 of record JANNZB010000604.1, on the reverse strand, counting down.
CGGTGATTCTTCGTTTGCGTTGTTGCTCAGCGCGCAGGCACGTGGGCATGTACTTTTCATTTATGACGTCGGCACGCTGGCGCTTGACGAAGGCCGCGTGACGGCTTGGGCGGCGCCGGTGACGGTGCAGCGGGTTCCCGGCAGTCACTTCACCAAAGGCGATTACCGCAAGATTGACCTCGGCACCGACATCGACGTGGTGCTGATGCGGCAGGATCCACCGTTTGATCTGGGCTATATTACCGCCACCCACATCCTTGAGCGGCTCAAAGGCACCACGCTTGTGGTCAACGATCCCGAAGCCGTCCGCAATGCACCTGAGAAAGTGTTCGTGCTCAATTACCCGCAGTTCATGCCGCCAACATTGGTTGCGCGCCGGATTGAAGATGTGCGGGAATTCCACGCCCGATATCCCGGTGACATCGTGATTAAACCGCTCCACGGCAATGGCGGCAAGGCGGTGTTCCGGGTGCCAGCTGATGGTTCAAACCTCGGCGCGCTGATCGAGATGTTTCAGAACGCCTGGGTCGAACCGTTCATGGTGCAGCCATTCCTTCCTGACGTGGCCGCGGGCGATAAACGCATCGTACTGATCGATGGCGTGGTCGCGGGCGCGATCAATCGCAAGCCGGGCGCAGGCGAATTCCGATCAAACCTCGCGGTTGGCGGTTCGGCAGAAGCTTGCGAACTGACAGCGCGAGAAGAGGCAATCTGCGCGGTTCTCGGTCCGGAATTAAAGGCGCGCGGGCTAACCTTCGTCGGTATTGATGTGATCGGAGGTCAATGGCTTACCGAGATCAATGTAACCTCACCCACCGGAGTAATCGCGATTGATCGCTTCAATGGGACCGATACCCCAGTGATGATCTGGGATGCGATTGAGGTTCGGGTTGCCGAGCTTACCTAGCGCTAACTTACTGTCGCAAAGCTGAAATCCACCATGATATCACCGGAAATCGCCTCCAGCGCTTGGCGCACCTGATCGGACGTCATACCATCCGGCAGCGCCACCTGCGCCTTGGCGCGGAACAGTTGCTCGCCCGACCATGCGCCGTTTTCAGTGTCCGACGAAAAGTCTTCGATGTTCGCGCCAAGCTTTGCCAGCACGCCCGTTACCTCACGGACAATGCCGGGACGGTCTTGACCGACAAGTTCG
>JANNZB010000603.1:0-5690 GCA_031410395.1 Novosphingobium sp. | reverse complement strand
AAGCCCTTCCTCGAGCGCAAACGGCCCGATCGCGGCGGACATGTTGCCGCAATTGCCGGCGTAATCGACCCGCGCCTCTTTCACCGCGCATTGCGCAAAGGTGTAATCGACATCGGCATCATCGCGCGCAGACGGCGCAACCACGCAGACCTTGTTGAGCGAGGACAACCCGCCGCCCATGCCATCGAGATTACGGCCATTTGCATCGGGCACACCCATCGCGGCGAGGAAGATCGCGTTCCATTCCGTGCGCTCGGCGGGCAGATCGCGGGCGTGGAATACCAGCCCCCGCGAGGTGCCGCCGCGCATGTAGACGCATGGGATGCGTGCAAGTGTCACCCTTGCGCGCTCCGCCATTCGATCAAGCGGCGGATGCCCTCGTCGACGCCAACTTCCGGCTCCCAGCCAAGCAGACGTTTCGCCTTCTCGCGGCTCAGTTTGAGCGATGCGCTCGAAGTGGCTTTCACCGCGCCAGCTTGGTCAGCATATTCCGGCTCAAGATCGCTCCCGGCGATATCGAGTAGCACTTCGGCGATCCGTTGCACTGTGGTTTCGACGCCAGTGACCACGTTGATCGTCTCGCCCGAAACCTCGCTCGCCATCGCCATCACATTGGCGCGGGCGACATCGGCGACGTGGATATAATCGTGCACCTCGCTGCCATCGCCGGGGAGCACGGGCCGCTCGCCGCGCACGATCTTGTCCCAGTTCTGGATGATATAGAGCGCGTTGACGCCGCGGTAATGCTGCCGCTCGCCGTAGACCGTGGCGTAGCGCAGCGCGACCGCGTCGACCCCGTATTTCTGCGCGTAAAGCTTGCACAGCGCTTCGCCGATCAGCTTGGTGCAGGAGTAGAGCATCGAGCCCGGTTGATAGCCTGCGAGATTGGCGGGGAAGCTCTCATCGATCACCGCATCACCCTGCGGATCACCATAGGCCGCGATCGACGATGAGAAGATCAGCTTCTTGACCCCAACATAGCGGCAGGCCTCGAAGGTGTTGACCTGTCCCTCGACATTCACCGCCAGCCCGAGCGGCGGGTTGTGGCTGAGCGGCAGGGTTAGGAACCCGGCAATCGCAAAGACCCCGTCTGCGCCTTTGAACGCATCGTACAACTCGTTGATCCGCAGAATATCGCCCTTGACCAGCCGCACCCGCGCATCGTCTGTTAGATGCGCCACCGTCTCCGGCGTGCCGAGTGAGAAGTTGTCGAGTAGCACGACCTCGCGCGCGCCTTCGAGCAGCAGCCGGTCCGCAACATGACTGCCGATCAGGCTCGCGCCGCCGGTGATGACGAACATCTTGCCTGCAATGTCCATGTCAAGTCTCCTTCGGCCTTAGCCTTGCTGGTGGATCAAGCGCAGGCCCGGGCGTGGCCATTCGACTTCAAGGAGGTGCCCAACGCCCGAAAGCGTAATGTAGGCCGTTTGCATGTCCGGCCCGCCAAACGCGATGTTGGTGCAGTAGCCCTCGGGTGCTTCATGGAATTCGACCAAGGTGCCGTCGGGCGAGAACACGCTGATTCCGCCGTAGACCAGGCTGCCGACACAGATGTTGCCATTGGCCTCGACCGCCAGCGACTCGAACCGCTGGTAGCCTTGCGGTCCGGCCATGAATTTGCCGCCATTGGGGGAAGGCCAGGGTTCTTTCGCGAGTTCGCCGGGCGCGATCACCGGGTAAGACCACAGCCGTCCGGGTTCGGTTTCGGAGACATACGAGGTCTTGCCATCGGGCGAGAGGCCAATGCCGTTGGGTGTCATCACCGGGAACGCCACTTCCTTGCTGAAGCTGCCGTCGGCGAGCGCGTAGAACACTGCCCCGCGATCCAACAAGCGTCCGTAGCTTTTGCCGTGATCGGTGAACCAGAACCCACCGTGTTCGTCAAAGACCAGATCGTTGGGGCCGGTCAGCGGCTCTCCATCGCAATCGGAATAGAGCGTGGTAAGCGCACCAGTCACCAAATCGACCCGCTGGATCGAACCGCTGATATAGCCATCGAAACGGCCGTGCGGGCGGATGTATCCATTTGCCTCAGTGATAAAGTTGAGCCCACCATTGTTGCAGATGTAGCAGGCACCGTCCAGGCCGATTGCCGCGCCGTTGGCTCCGCCACCGGGGACCGCGACGACCTGCTTCGTCCCGTCCGGCAAGACGCGGAGCAATGATCCGTTCATGATTTCGACCAGCAGCACCGAACCGTCTGGCATCGCAACCGGTCCCTCCGGGAAGGTCAGTCCGGTGGCGAGCTTGCGCCCTTCAATCGACAACTTCTGCATAGCTCCTCCTCGTCCCTTTGGGCTCACTCGCTCTTCGGCGCGTCGGCAGTTCAGATGCCCGATCTCAACAAGCCCATCAGTTCGCGCACGCTGTGCTGCTCCAGGTTGAGTACGCAGTCCTTGATCCGGTCGGCTTGCTCAGCATCGATGGCGAGGCTGGCCGAGGCCATGAACTTGGCGATCACCGCTTCCGCTGACATGGCGCGCTCACCCGCACCGCTGTTGACGCGGACATGGCGGTGGCGCACGCGGCCGTCGCTCAGCGTGACCTTTACGCCGCCCGAAAAGTAAGTGGGGAATGCGGTGTCGGGGTCTTCATGGCACTTCACTTTCTGCGCGAGCGCCAGCACGCGCGCATCTGCCAAGGCTTCGGGCAACAAGTCGGGAAGACCAAACTGGCCATGCACCAGGCAATAGGCGGTGACGAACTGTGCGCTGAACTTGGCTTCGTAATCGTTGGTCGGGCGTTCCTTGGCCTCGGCCGGCTCGGCGATGATGTGGAGTGTAGGCTGGGCGAGATAGGCATCGATATGTGCAATCTCAGCGCCATTCAACTCGCTGTGCAATTCGATCGCCGCATCGGCACAGCCGTGGACGAAATGGCAGACCGGATAGGGTTTGAGCGCAGTCTCGCCGAACATCCAGACCTCACCTACACCCTCGATCAGCGGTGCAAGGTCGGCGGAATCGTGCAGATGGGTCTCGAACAGGCCGAACTTGCCTTCGTAAGGACGGGTCGGGCCCTTGAAACCGCCCTTGGCCAAGTAGGCAGCGGTGATCCCTGCGACCGCACCCCAGCCGGGATGGAAGCGCTTAGTCCATGCGCCTTCTTCGAGGAACACCTGAATGCCTGCCGCGGTGCTACCGGTGATGCCCTGTGCGGAAACGATCTGGTCTTCGTCGAGCCCCAGCAAGCGCCCGGCGGTGACGGCGGAGGCAAAATGGGAGACGACGCCGGTTGCGTGAAAACCGACGTGGTGGAAGCCGCCATCGACTGCCCCCCCGATCCGGATGCCGGTCTCTGCTCCCGCCAGAAAGGCTGCGAGCATCTCTGCACCGGCGGTGTCGAGCGCCTCGCCTAGCGATAGCGCAACAGGCAGCGCCGTGCAGGTCGGGTGGATGATGCTGGCGAGATGGGTGTCATCGAAATCGAGTCCGTGGATAAGGATGCCGTTGGCAAGCGCAGCATCGCGGACATCCATGCGTTCTGGGCGGCCGATCACCGAGCAGGCTCCGTTTGGCGACATCGCAGCCAGTGCCGTCACACTCTTCTGGCCGTACTCATAGGCATTCGAGGCCAGACCCAGGCCCAGAGCATCCAGTATGTGCAGCTTCGCCCGGGTAACGACAGCAGCTGGAACATCGGCCAGCTTAACCTGTGTCGCCATGCGCGAGAGTGCCTGTGCCGGCAGCAAGTAGGTGGTCGTAGAATCCGTCGTCATGCCCCCTAAGTAGCGTTCATGGCAAAATGGTCAACTGTTGACAGTTTGCCACGATCTGCGAAAGACGGACCTGAGCTGGCAAAATTGGGAGAGTGGCCGTGGCCGAAAAGTACCAGCTCTATATCGACGGAAAATGGCGCGATGCTGCGGACGGCGCAACGATCCCGGCGGTGAATCCCTATAATCAGGAAGTCTGGGCTCATGTTTCGGTGGCGACAGCGGAGGACGTAGCCGAGGCGATCACTGCCGCCAGGCGAGCCTACGACACTGTCTGGTCAAAGACCCTGCCGGGGGAGCGCGCCAAGCTTCTCAACCGGCTGGCCGACCTGATCGACGCCAATGCCGACCGGCTCGCGCTGATGGAGACCAGCGATAACGGTAAGGTGATCCGCGAGACCCACGGCCAGATGGGCTATTCCGCACGCATCTTCCGCTATTTCGCCGGTTGGGCCGACAAGATGCACGGCAGTGTTATTCCCCTCGATCAGAAGGACACGCTCGATTTTGCGATCCGCGAACCCTACGGCGTAATTGCCGCGATCACCGCGTGGAACTCGCCCATCGCCTTGCTGACCAATAAGTTGCCTGCCGCGCTCGCCGCAGGAAATTGCGTCGTCGTCAAGCCGAGCGAACATGCCAGCGTCACTACACTCGAGATTGCAAAGCTGGCCGAACAGGCAGGCTTTCCGCCGGGTGTGATCAATGTCGTTACGGGCGAGGCCGAAACCGGTAAAGCGCTGGTCGGTTCGCGCGATGTGGACAAGATCAGCTTCACCGGTAGCCCCGGGGTTGGTCGCAGCATCGCGATTGCAGCCGGCGGGAACCTCAAGCCGGTGTCGCTCGAACTGGGCGGCAAGAGCCCCAACATTATCTTTGCCGACGCGGATTTCGAACTGGCGATGGTGGGTGCACTGGCGGGCATCTTTGGCGCAACCGGCCAGACCTGCATCGCCGGATCGCGCTTGCTGGTCCAGCGCGGCATCTATGATCGGATGGTCGAGACGTTGGCCGCGCGCGCGGCGCAGATCAAGATGGGCGATCCGCGTCTGCCCGAAACCGAAATGGGCACGGCGGCCAATGAACCCCAGTTCAACCGAATTCTGTCCTTTATCGACGCCGCAAAGTCAGACGGTGCGCAGCTCGTCGCGGGTGGCAAGCGCGCCAGCGGGGCAGGGCTCGATCAGGGCTTCTTCATCGAGCCGACGATCTTCGCCGATGTTCACAACGATATGAAAGTGGCGCAGGAAGAGATTTTCGGGCCGGTCCTGTCGATCATCCCCTTCGATGAAGAGGACGAGGCGGTCAGCATCGCCAACGCCACTTCGTATGGCCTTGCGAGCGGGATTTGGTCCGAGAACATCACCCGCTGCATGCGGATGATCCGCGCGATCAAGTCGGGTGTGGTTTGGGTCAATACCTATCGCGTCGCCGCGCCGCAGGCACCGTTCGGGGGAATGAAAGACAGCGGTTTCGGGCGCGAACGCGGCGAGATGGGGATACTGGAATTCACCCAGACCAAAAACGTGATGATCGATTTTTCGGGCGACAAGCGCGATCCCTTCGCGATGAAATTTTGAGGGCAATAAGTACATGACCTACCTCGTTGCCGACACACTGCCTGACCGACCTGCTGGCGAACGTTTCCAGTCGCTGCTCGACCGCCCCGGCATCCTGCAGCTGCCGGGGGCCTATAACGGTCTGTCCGCCTTACAGGCGCGTGCAGCGGGGTTCGAGGGGCTGTATCTTTCCGGCGCGGCCATGTCTGCGTCGATGGGGCTACCCGACCTTGGCATTCTGACCATCGAGGATGTCTGCTTCTTCATCCGACAGATCGCGCGGGCAACCGGACTGCCGATTCTGGTCGATGGCGACACCGGCTTTGGCGAAGTCCTCAACGTGATGCACATGGTCCGCGCGTTCGAAGAAGCAGGAGCCGCCGCAGTCCAGATCGAAGACCAGTACCTGCCCAAGA
>JANNZB010000602.1:0-5221 GCA_031410395.1 Novosphingobium sp. | reverse complement strand
CACCAGCGGTTCTGGAACAGGCTGGCAAAGCCCGCCTCGGGGCCGGAGTTCTCGGTTCCGGCGACCGGGTGCGCCGGAATGATCGTTGCACCGGGAAGCGCTTTCGCCAGCGCCTTGAGCACCGATTCCTTTGACGAGCCGACATCGCTGACCACGGCACCGGCTGGCAAAGCCTCAGCCATTTCGGCAGCGGCATCGGCCATCGCGCCAACGGGGACGCAGAGGATCACCAGATCTGAATTTTGCACAGCATCGGCTGCGCTGTCGAACACCGTGCCAACCAGCCTGCGTGCTGCCGCGCGTTCGCGCGTGGCAGCGTCCGCGTCAAAGCCGGTGGTTGCGGCATCGGGCAGATGCTCGCGCACCGCAAGGCCTATCGAGCCGCCGAGCAGGCCAAGGCCGATGATGGCAATGTTGCGGAAAGTCATCGTGCCAGTTCCGCCATCTGGCGCAAGGCAGCAGCAATTTCATCCATCTGCGCAGCGGTGCCAATGGTGATCCGCAACCCATGCGGCAGGCCTTGTCCCGGCAGCCAGCGGGTGATGTATCCGCGTTCCGCCAGTCCGTTGTAAGCCATTTCGGCAGTCAGCTTGCCCGAAAACAGGATCAGCACGAAGTTCGCCTCGCTCGGCAGCGGGCGCAGGCCGTGGTTGCCAAGAGCGTCGAGCGCGGTAACGAAACGGGCGCGGGTCGCGGCATTGTGCTGGCGCGAATGCGTGATGAAGGGTTGGTCGCCCACTGCCGCCAGCGCGGTTGCCTGTGCTGAGTTGCTCAGGTTGAATGGTCCGCGCAGACGGTTTAGCACTTCGATCAGTTCGGGCGAGCCCGTTCCCCAACCCGCGCGCTCGCCTGCCAGGCCATAGGCTTTGGAGAAGGTCCGCGTAATCAGCACATTGCGGTGCTGCGCTGCAAGTTCCAGTCCGCCGTCATCATCCTTGGCCGCGACATATTCGATATAGGCCTGATCGATCACCAGCAGCACGTCAACCGGCAGGGACCTGTGGAGCCGGGCCAACTCACCCTTTGGCAGATAGGAGCCGGTCGGGTTGTTGGGATTGGCTATGAAGACCACGCGCGTCTTGTCGCTCACCAGTGCCAGCAGGGCATCGACATCGGTGCCATAGTCTGCGTCTGGCGCGATCACCGGGGTAGCGCCGCAGCGCCGCGCCGCAATGTCGTAGAGCGAAAAGCCATAGCGCACATAAATCACTTCGTCGCCTGGCCCGGCAAAGGCGCTGGCGGCAATGGTCAGCAGTTCACCTGATCCCGTGCCGCAGACTATCCGCGCCGGATCGACGCCATGCAGCGCGCCGATCGCTTCGCGCAGTGCCGCCGAGTCCGGATCGGGATAGAGCGACGGGAGAACCGCAGTTTCCCGCGCGGCCAGCGCCGCCGCGCTCGTCCCCAACGGGTTCTCATTGGCGGAAAGCTTGATCAACCGTCGCCCGACTGCAACGCCAAAGTCCTCGGCGCTTTTGCCGGGGACATAGGCATGGATCGCGCTGATCCAGCTCTTGGGGGCAGGGCCTTGGTTCATCGCCGCGCGCCTTAGCACCATGCGGGGCGAATGCCACCCCATTGACAGGCGAGTCCTGCCCCCCCTAGTCCGCCCAGATGGCCAATGCCGCCCATCTCACCGCCAGCACCGTACTGGAACTTGATCGCCCGCTGCCGCTCGATTGCGGTACGCCGCTCAGCGGCGCGCGCATTGCCTATGAGACCTATGGCACGCTCAATGAAACGGGCGATAACGCCGTGCTGATCTGCCATGCGACTACCGGCGATCAATATGTCGCCAGCCCGCATCCGATCACCGGCAAGCCCGGCTGGTGGGACCGCACGGTTGGCCCGGGAAAGCCGATCGATACTAACCGGTTTTATGTCATATGCCCCAATGTGCTGGGATCGTGCCTTGGCACCTCTGGGCCTTCGAGCCCTGCGCCAGACGGCAAACCTTCGGGCATGCGGTTTCCGGTGATTACCATTCGCGATATGGTGCGTGCACATATCGCCCTGATCGACGCGCTGGGGGTAGGCGTGCTCCACGCGGTGGTTGGCGGATCGATGGGCGGAATGCAGGCGCTCAGCCTCGCCGCGCACTGGCCCGACCGGGTCAGCCGGGTGCTGGCTATTGCCGCTACGGGCGAAATGCCCGCGCAGAACATCGCCTTTCAGGAAGTTGGGCGGCAGGCGGTGATGGCCGATCCCAACTGGCAGGAAGGCGCATATTATGGCACTGGCAAGGCGCCTGATGCGGGGCTTTCAGTCGCCCGGATGGCCGCGCACATCACTTATCTGTCCGAAGCCACGCTGAGCGAAAAGTTTGGCCGCCGCCTTCAGGACCGGGAATCCAAGAGCTTTGGCTTCGATGCCGATTTTCAGGTGGAAAGCTATCTGCGCTATCAGGGCACCAGCTTTACCGGACGGTTTGATGCCAATTCTTACCTCTATATCACCCGCGCCATGAGCTATTTTGATCTGGCGGACGAATGCGGCGGAAGTCTGGCCGATGCTTTCCGTGCGAGCAAGGCGCGCTTCTGTCTCGTCAGTTTTGATACAGATTGGCTCTATCCCACCGCCGAATCGCGCAAACTGGCTCACGCACTCAATGCCGCTGGCGCGCCGGTCAGCTTTGTCGAGCTTTCAGCGCCGTTCGGGCATGACTCGTTTCTGCTCGATGTGCCCGAACTTGATCGGGTGATCGCCGGGTTTCTTTCGCCATGAGCGCGCCAAGCAACCCCTTGCGCCCAGATCTGGAGATCATCGCCGCCAATGTCACACCGGGTTCGCGTGTGCTTGATGTTGGCTGCGGCGATGGCGATCTGCTTGCTGCGCTGCGCGATCAGCGGGGCTGCGACGCTCGCGGCATGGAGATCGATGCGACAAATGTGGCGCACTGCGTGGGGCGCGGACTGTCGGTGATTCAGGGCGATGCTGACAGCGATCTGGCCATCTATCCCGAAGCCTCGTTCGATTACGCGATCCTCAGCCAGACCTTGCAAACCACCCACCGCCCCGATCTGGTGCTCGACCATCTGCTGCGGATTGGCCGCAAGGCTTTCGTGTCGTTTCCCAACTTTGCCCACTGGGGGGTGCGGCTGTCGCTGCTGTGGAACGGGCGGATGCCGGTTACTCGGTTGCTGCCGGTGGCGTGGTATGAAACGCCCAACATCCACCACCTTTCAGTCGCTGATTTCCGTGAGCACGTGAAGGCGCGCGGGCTGAAAGTGGAGCAGGCGTGGTTCCTCTCAGGCGACAAGCTGTGCAGCCCGGCAGCGGCGAATTTCCGCGCCGAACATGCGGTGTTCCTGTTATCGCGCGATGCAGCGTGATCAGGCGCAGGCTGCGTTCAGATTGCTGGGGCTAAGGTTTTAGCCATGGTCAAAGTACTGATTCCCTTGCTGCTGCTCTCAGCTGCACCCGCTCCAGCCGCAGTTGAAACCAAAGCCAATGTTCCTGCTGGTGCGCCGATCCATCTGACGATTTCCCAGGAAACCGCGCTGCGTTGTTCGGCGCTGTTCGCCATCGTATCAAGCGAACAGACGCGCCATGCTGCCGTTTCTGAAGGCCTGCCGCAGCCGGGCCTGCGCGGGCGCGAATATTTTGTCGTCACCACTGTGGCGCTGATCGACGAGACCCATGCGAGCCGCCAGCAGGTAGTCGCGCTGTTCAAGGCCCGCCACGGGCAAATCATGGCTGAACTGACCTCCGCCAAAGACCCGCGTGCTGCGAGGGCGGCGATTCTAACCCCGTGCCTTGCCCTGCTGGGCGATGAACTGGGTAAGGGCACTAAATAAAAAGTCCCACGATGGAACGATTTTGACTCGCCAGTTGCATAAAATTGCAACAGTATAGTAGGAAATCAGCAAGAATAATAATCGGGTGCTGGGGAAAATGGCAGTTATAGGGGTTTACAGCGCCAAAGGCGGTGTGGGGAAGACGACCATTGCGGTTGACCTTGCGTGGCGTTCAGCCGTGCTTTCGCATCATCAAACTTTATTGTGGGATCTCGATCCGCAAGGCGCTTCGTGTTTTCTGCTCGGCTGCGATCAACGTCGCGCGCCGCGTGCAGCATCGGTGTTTCAGCGCGATGGCCGCCCGCACGAACTGATCGAGCCGACGCGCTATTCCCGCCTTTCGTTGTTTCAGGCCGATGATTCAATGCGATCGCTCAGCGTCACCCTCGCGCGGATTGGCCATAAACGGCGGCTTGCGCAGCTTACTGCGTCAATGCTCAATTCGTTTGACCGGATATTCCTCGATTGCCCGCCGGTGATCAATGAAGTCAGCGAGCAGATCCTTTGCGCTGCCGATCTGTTGATTGTGCCGATCCCGGCATCGCCGCTGGCCATGCGTACGCTCGATACTGTGCGCGAAGAGCTTGCACGCCACCATATGCGCCAGCCGCCGATCCTCCCAGTGCTGTCGATGTACAGCAGCGGCCGCGCTCATCACCGCGAGGTTCGGCTGGGATTGGCCAAAGGCTGGCCGGTGGTGCCATTGGCTACGGAGGTCGAATCGTGCGGCGTGCGGCAAGCGCCATTTGGCAGCTTTGCTGCTGGATCAAGGCCGGACAAGGCATTGCAGCAGGTATGGAATGCGATCGAGGCGAAGTTGGCGGAACGTATCGGTGCTCCGCAAGCGGTCCATGCGGTTGCCGCCTGAGGTTCTCTTAGCCAATTGGGCCTTTCCACAGGATTATTCGCTCCGGCACCCTTCCTGAATGACCCACGCTTGCTGCATGTGCACAGACCATGTGGCAGCTTTTTCAATTCCCTCTGTGTCCGTTCAGCCGAAAAGTGCGGCTGCTGCTGTCTGAAAAGGGCATCGGCTATGATTTGTGGCGCGAAAATCCGTGGGCGGGCCGCGATGAATTTCTGCGGATGAACCCTGCGGGGCGCACTCCGGTGATGCGCAATGAGGAAGCCGTCAAGGACAGCGTGCTCGTTGATAGCCGGGCGATCTGCGAATTTTTTGAGGAAACGGTTGAGCGCAACCGGCTGATCAGCGGCTCGGCGGTTGATCGCGCCGAAGTGCGGCGGCTGGTGGCGATGTTTGACGAGAATTTCTTCGGCGATGTGACCGGACCGCTGCTCAATGAACGGATGAAAAAGCGGCTGTTCACCCGCCAGCCACCCGATTCAAAGGTGCTGCGCGAGGCAATGAAGCTGGCGCACGAACATCTCGATTATATCGATTACCTGATCGATGCCCGCCCATG
>JANNZB010000601.1:0-2531 GCA_031410395.1 Novosphingobium sp. | reverse complement strand
CTCGCCCAGCATGGCGGCGCGATAGGGTGCCTCGATCACATCTGGCATATGGCAAGTTGCTGAAATGTCAGTAATTGCCACCGGCATTCCGTTATCGTGGCAATCCAGAATCGTGCCAACCAATATCCCGGCATCGAGCGCCACCGCCTCGCCCGGTTCAAGGTAAACTTCCGCACCGGTATCATCCTTCACATCCAGCAAAAACTGCACCAAATCATCGCGCTGATAGTCCGCGCGGGTGATGTGGTGGCCTCCGCCGAAGTTGATCCATTTGAACTGACCGAAGTGTGGCTCAAGATGGTCAAAAGCCGCGTCCCAGGTGCGCTGGAGTGGTTCAAAGTCCTGCTCGCACAGCGTGTGCATGTGGATGCCATCGATCAGCGCCATGTGCTCTTTGGTAAGTTGATCAATCGGGAACCCGAGCCGCGAATGCGGCGCACAGGGATCATAACGCGGCACTTCGCCCGTTGGGTGGAGCGGGTTGATCCGCAGGCCGATGTCGAAGCTCTCCCCCCGGCTGCGCGCGGCATCGATAATCGCGCTGCACCGCATGATCTGGCTGGGCGAATTGAAGATCACGTGATCGGAAATGCGCAGGATTTCATCGAGATCATCCGGCTTATAAGCCGCTGAATAGGTTGCGATTTCGCCGTCATAGAATTCCGATGCAAGGCGCGCTTCCCACAGGCCCGATGTGCAAACGCCGTCCAAATATTCGCCGATCAGCGGCGCGACTTTCCACATCGAAAACGCCTTCAGCGCGGCGAGCACCTTGATGCCGGCGCGGTCGCGAATGTCGGCCAAGATGGCGCAATTGCGCCGCAATGCTGCCGCATCAACGACGAAAGCAGGGCTATCAACGCGGGAAAGATCAAAGTGGGCAAACGCGCCCGGATCGCCGGCTCTGGTTTCCATCAAAACGCCACCGGCCCGTCCAGTACTTTTACGCTCCATGGCAGGCCGTGCAGATTGAGCATGTCCATGAATGGATCAGGATCGAATTGCTCCATGTTGAATACGCCCTCACCCTTCCAAGCCCCGCTCAACATCATTGCCGCGCCAATCATTGCTGGCACCCCGGTGGTATAGGAGATCGCCTGATTGCCGGTTTCGGCATAGGCCTCTTCATGGTCGCAGATTTGCGAGATATGGAAGGTCTTTTCACCTGACCCGTCCAGCGCCTCACCGGTGGCGATATCGCCGATATTGGTTTTGCCCTTGGTGGTCGGTCCCAGCGATTCTGGCTTGGGCAGGACGGCGGCAAGGAACTGCAACGGCACGATCTCGCGGCCTTGATACATCACCGGCTCAATCCCGATCATGCCAACGTTTTTCAGCACGGTGAGGTGGTTGATGTAGGCATCGCCAAAGGTCATCCAGAAGCGCCCGCGTTCGAGTTCGGGGATGAAACGCGCGAGGCTTTCCAGTTCCTCGTGATACATCATGTACATATTCTTGGGGCCGACAGCCTCGAAATCGAAGGCAACCTTTCTGGACAGAGGCGGCGTTTCCACAAACGCGCCATTTTCCCAGTGGCGCGCCGGAGCCGTCACTTCACGGATGTTTATTTCCGGGTTGAAATTGGTGGCAAAGGCCTGCCCGTGATCGCCGCCGTTGCAATCGAGAATATCAAGCTGGCGGATGGTCTTGAGCTTGTGCTTCTTCAGCCACATGGCGAACACGCTGGTCACCCCGGGATCGAAGCCCGACCCGAGCAGCGCCATGATCCCGCGCTCCTTGAAGCGATCATGCAGGTCCCACTGCCATTTGTATTCAAACCGGGCGACGTCCTTCGGCTCATAGTTCGCGGTGTCGAGGTAATCGGTGCCGGTGTTGAGGCAGGCCTCCATGATGGTAAGGTCTTGATAAGGCAGCGCGAGGTTGACGACCAGTTTAGGCCCGATTTGCGCGATCAGAGCAGACAGCGCAGGAACATCCTCGGCATCGATGGCGTAGGTTTGCACCACCTGCCCGGTGCGCGCTTTCACCGATTCGGCGATGGCATCACATTTGGCGAGCGTTCGGCTGGCGAGGTGAACTTCCGAGAAAATTCCCGGATTCATGCCCATTTTGTGAACCGCGACCGAGCTTACCCCGCCCGCGCCAATAACCAGAACTTTAGACATGCTTACTCCAACAATTGACACAAACCTGCGCCCCCGCGAAGGCGGGAACCTCAGGCCTCAAGGCAGCCAATGGCCGCCCGAGGTCCCCGCCTTCGCGGGGAATCAAGTTTAAGGCATGTAGGGCAAGCAAATGACTGAACCAAGTCCCAGATCACCATCCCGCGAAGGAGTCGCCCGCGCTGCCGCGAAACTGGCGCTGTTTCTGCCCGAAACGCCGTTGTTTGAGCTAAGCATCGGCAGCGCATCAGTGTGGTGCAAGGCCGAGTGCCTTCAGCCCATCGGCGCTTTCAAAATCAGGGGCGCCTGGCACCGGCTGTCGGATCTGTCCGAAGCCGAGATGGCTCGCGGCGTGGTCGGGGTTTCGAGCGGCAACCATGCGCAGGGCGTGGCATGGGCGGCCAAACG
>JANNZB010000600.1:0-5784 GCA_031410395.1 Novosphingobium sp. | reverse complement strand
ATGCCGATGCGCTCGCCGGGCTGCTGCGCGCAACCGGTCTTGCTCCGGCACTGATCGTCGCGGCATCGGGCGGCGCGCGCGAAGCCATTGTTGCGGCAATCCACCACCCGGACGTGACGTGCGGGCTGTTTGTTCAGTGGCTTTCCGGCGGGGCAATCGGAATTGCCACGCTGCCGATATTCTACTGTGCTGATGCGGCAATCGCGGCCGCATCGCACGGCTTGGCAGCGGTGGCCGAACTGCCCGGCTGGCAGGAGCCGATTACCCGCAATCCGGGCAACCGGGACAGAATTCTGGCGCAGGATCGCGATACTTTTGTTGCCACGATGAAGCGCTGGGCCGAGGCCTATTTCCCCGGTGACGCGCCCATTCCGTGCGTCACCCGCGCCGAACTGGCGGCTCTGCGCCTGCCAGTCACAATATTGCGCGGGGCAAAATCAGACACCCACCACCCGCGCGAAACCAGCGAGGCGGTGGCAGCCTTGATCCCCGGAGCCAGGCTGCAGGAACCGCCATGGCCCGATGCCGAATGGCTCGATCGACTGGACGCCAGCATGACCAAGGGGGCACCGCTATTTGTTGGATTGCCAAAACTTGCGCCTCAAGTTCTGGCAATGCTTGATCAGATCCAAGGGTAAACCCGCCCCGATGGCGGAGCCTCGCTCGGCCAAGATTTTCGCGCCACCCTCAGTCGCTGCAACGCCTTTACCCACCATTTTGGATTGTGATCTCGCACCTTGATGTCAAAACTATCAGAATCACGGAATTCCAACACTTCGACACCCTCTGGTCCGGGCACATAGATGTACGGCGTTTCAGCTGAAATATAGAAACCGTCGCCAGCGCCAAGTTCCTGCGAACCAACTTTAAGCGATCCCGCCAGCACGTAATAGAGGCAAGGCGTCGAGTGGCTGTGCGAAGGCAGAGGAAAGCCACTCTTGAACCAAACGTGCGTCAGGCTAAACCCCCCAGCGCGGCGGAACAACACACTCAGTTTACTGCCCTCAAGCATTCCTTCATCGATCATCGCTTGCGAAAGGCTACCCACTTCGTCGGCTAGCGGCGCATCAGATGTCATCATATCGGAATGCACGAAATCGGACGCGTCGCGCGCGCGAAACAATTGAATTGCCGGGGGTGATTTGGGCGAGGGAAAGTTCAACGGTTGGCTCCTGATTCAATCAGCTTGGCACAATTATGCTAGTATATAGTCAGCTTCGCTATTACTGCGCAACGATGAACGAAAACATTGCCACACTCATGGCGCAGGTTTCACGCCTGATGCGCCGCGCTTTTGATGAAAAGGCGCGATCGATTGCGGTAACCCGGCCGCAGTGGCAGGTGTTGGCGCTGCTCAGCACCAACGAGGGCATCAATCAGGGCGGGCTTGCCGAAATCCTAGAGGTTGAACCGATCACGCTGGGCCGTATGGTTGACCGCCTCCAGGATGCCGGATTGGTTGAGCGCCGTCCCGATCCCGCAGATCGTCGTGCCTGGCGGCTGTTTTTGACCGACAAGGCGCATGAACTGCTCCGCCAATTGCGCCCGCTTGCCGACGAAATGCTCGAGGCTGCACTTGATGGGGTTGAGGCTGAACAACGCGATAGTCTGGCCGAGACGATGCGTCGGATGCGGGCAAATCTCACCCGCAAAGTCGGCTAATTAGCCGATTTTGCAGTTTCTCGGGGCCGTTATTCGTGCCTCCAAGGCTCTATAAATCCCTTACATAGCAGCACCTATTTTGGACAATCGCCGACAATCGCAGGCGCGATACGCAATCCGCTTGTGCCTGCTTGGGCTTGCTGCAAAGCCACTGCATCCACCCTGCAAGCGGAATGAAACGCGTGAGCAAAGTCATAGTGATTACCGGCGGCGGCGATGGTCTGGGTCGCGCATTGGCCCGGCGCTTTGCCCGCGATGGCGAAACCGTGATCCTGCTCGGCCGCACCAAAAGCAAGGTCGATGCGGTCGCGGCTGAACTAGGCGAACCGCATTTCGCGGTTCAATGCGATGTTGGTGATCCGGCTTCAGTGACAGCTGCCTTTGCTGAAATCGCGGCCCAATATGCCAAGATCGACGTCCTGATAAATAACGCCGCGGTGTTTGAACCCTTCACCGTTGCCACCGTCCGGCCCGAACAGGTGAAAGTGCAGATAGATACAAATTTGGCAGGTCCGATCTATTGCACGCATGAGGCGCTGCCGCTGCTGCGCGGGGGCGGGCATGTGATCAATGTCACCAGCGAATCGGTGCCGCTCAAGATGCCGTTGCTGTGGCTCTACGCCGGCACCAAGACTGCGCTCGAACTCATGTCCGAGATGTGGATGCGCGAGCTCGAACCCGAAAGCGTGCGCGTCACTATTGTGCGCTGCGGCCAGATGATGGACGAAACCAAGACCGGATCGTCGTGGACGCCTGAAGTTTCGATGCAGTTCGCCATTGAAAACGCCAAAGTTGGCATCCACCTGCGTGAGCGCGGGATTTCGCACTACAATTCAGTCACCGACGGCTTCCGTGCCGTGCT
The DNA here is from genome assembly GCA_031410395.1 of Novosphingobium sp. Taxonomy (GTDB): domain Bacteria; phylum Pseudomonadota; class Alphaproteobacteria; order Sphingomonadales; family Sphingomonadaceae; genus Novosphingobium. The sequence continues at coordinate 3,260 of JANNZB010000600.1, read as the reverse complement.
CGATACTCCGCCAGACCTGCACATGCCGATGGTGTGGCTTAGCTCGCGGCCTGCCGCCAAGTAACCAATCGCTTTCACTACAGGAAACCTTGTCATGACGACCCTCACCGAAGCCAAACTCTTCATCGACGGCGAAATGCGCGGCGCAGCGAGCGGCAAGACCTTTGATGTCATCGGTCCGTGGATCGATGCCCCGGTGAACAAGGCTGCCGATGCTGGTGTAGAAGACGTTGAAGCAGCGATTGTTGCTGCCCGTGCGGCGTTTGATCACACCGATTGGTCGCACGATTCGATGCGGCAGACGCGCTTCGAGATCGTCTCAAAGTACCTCGATCTGTTCAAGGCCGAATTTGCCCGGCTGGCTGACATCGCAGTGATCGAAGGCGGCTGTGCGCGCGGATCCGTGAACCGTGAACAGGTGGCGATGGCGCTCGGCGGCTGGCAGGATTATCTTGATGTGTTTCCGCGCGTTGAATGGGTCAAGGACTACGGCGTCCGCGAAACCTGGGGGAAGAAGAACGATCGCAAGGCCTATATGGAGCCAATCGGCGTGGTCGCGGCGATCACCCCGTGGAATGCGCCGCTTTACGTCAACGTCGGCAAGGTCGTCGCGGCGTTGCTCGCGGGCTGCACGGTAATCCTCAAACCCGCTCCCGATACGCCGAGCATGGGCGCGATTTTTGGCGAGCTCGCCAATGCGGCGGGCATCCCCAAGGGCGTGCTTAACGTGGTGTTTGGCGAGGACCCGGCGCTAGTTGGCGAAATGTTGGTCACCGATCCGCGCGTTGACCTGATCTCGTTCACCGGATCGACCGCGGTCGGCAAGCGTATCATGGCGCAGGGCGCGCCAACGCTGAAGCGGGTATTCCTTGAGCTGGGCGGGAAATCGGCGCGCATCGTGCTCGAAGATGATCCGAATTTTGCGATGAACGTCTCGATGGGTATGCTGGTGAACCACGCCGGGCAGGGCTGCGCCGTGCAATCACGCCTGCTGGTGCCGCGCAGCCGCTATGAGGAGGCCAAGGCCATCCTCACGGCCACCTATGAAAACGGCGCGGAAGGTTGGGGCGAGCAGGAAAACCCCGCCCACATCATGGGCCCGGTGGTCAATCGCCGCCAGTATGAACGCGTCCTTGGGCTGATCGAAGTCGGTAAGGGCGAAGCTACGCTGCTCGCAGGCGGAAATGCCCGGCCAGACAAGGGTCCCGGTTATCTGATTGAGCCAACCTGCTTCGTCGATGTGACCAACGACATGCGCATCGCTCAGGAAGAAATCTTTGGGCCGGTGACCGTGGTAATCCCGTTCGATGACGATGAAGATGCCATCCGCATTACAAATGACAGCCCCTATGGTCTATCCGGCGGCGTATGCACCGGTGACGTTGAGCGCGGCATGAAAATCGCGCGGCGCATCAGGTCAGGGACATTCTCGATCAACAACGGCATGTGCATCGCCGGCGATTTGCCGTTTGGCGGAATGAAGGCGAGCGGCGTTGGCCGCGAATGGGGCGTCGAGGGCATCGAGGAACTGCTCGAGCCAAAGCTGATTGCAATCGCGGGATGAAATACCTAGGGCGCACCGCCATGAAGCGGGCGCCAAGCGTAAGGGGTCAAGGGTGGCAGCGGTCAATCTGATCGAAGGAAGTGCTGAAAAGCCAGCCAAGCGCGCGGTCAAGGCCGAGCGTGAGGCCATCAGCCACAACCTTAACGGCCAGAAACTGGGCCGCAAAGGCCAATTGACGCGCGAGCGCATTCTGGCTGCTGCTATGGTGCTGATCGAAGAGAGCGGCGACACGCCAATTTCGCTCAGCGCGGTTGCCCGCCGGGCCTCGCTCGGCGTGACGGCGCTTTATGCTTATTTTACTGATCTGACCGAGCTTCTGCTAGCGGTGCTGGAGCCGGTGATGAAGGAGGGCGGAGAGGAGCAGGGCTTTTACCGCCTGCTTGCCAATTACTGGCCTGATGACCAACTTGAGCCGCAATGCCGTGCCTTTATTGAGGCCTATTACGCATTCTGGACCAGGCATTCGCGCTTGCTCCACCTTCGTAACTCCATGGCCGATCAATACGATGAGCGAATGATGTCCGCCCGCGTCCGTTCAGCCCAGCCCTTGATCGCCATGTTCAGGCAGCAATTGGCGCTGCCGGGCGAGCCACTTAGCGCTGCGGCGAGCGATATGGCTTCGGTGCTGATCACCGGCATCGAGCGCGCGGTTACAGTCGCAACCGATCCGGTGACTCCGAACTTTATTGAACGCGAATTTGGCGCGCGGAATACCAACGTGGTCGATCCGCTCAGCCGTTTGCTGGTGCTCGCGATCCGCGAAAGCCGGAGCGTGGCTAGGGGGTGAGGGTTCGCGCTTTGTATCCGCATCACTTCCGGAATTCTTCTACAGGGTAGCTGACATAGAAAACCCCCTCCTTCACCGTCATCCTGAACTTGTTTCAGGATCCATCTCGCCTGACGCTCAGGTCGTCGATGGGTGAGAAACGTCGCCGTTGTGCATGCTTGCGAAAACAGAGCGGGGGCCAAATGGATCCTGAAACAAGTTCAGGATGACGAGATTTGGGCTGGTCGATACCCATAGGCCACGGCACTCTCTCGCCGTGGAAGAAATGCAGCTCGGCGAAGTGCGCTCCGCTCAGCTTTGAAACTTGCTCATATATTTGGCGACGCCGGCAAGATAATCGGGGTTCTGCATCAGCGCCGAATTGGCCATTCGTTCAACATGGCGGCCCATGCTGGGTCCAACCTCGGCGCAAAGTTCGATGGCGACCTTTGCCGAACCCATCTGTTCGCCGTTCTGTTTGGCGAGGTGGCGGCAGAAGTCCATCACTTCGGCCTCAAAGGTTTCATCAGGGAAAACCTGATGCACCAGACCCATCGTGTAGGCCATTTCGGCGGGCGCTGCCTTATTCGCCATGATCAGCCAACGCGCCCAGTGCGGCCCGCAAATGCGGGTGAGCCGTGAGACACCGCCCGATGCCGGAAGCACGCCGAACAGCCCTTCGGGAAAGGCATAGGAGGCGCTCGCCGCAGCGAGACGGAAATCGCACGAGAGTGACATTTCCAGGCCGCCGCCAACGCATTTGGCATGGTGCGCGACAACGATGGGCTTTTCGATGTGCTCCATCTCGTCCCACAGCTGCTGCATGTTGTTGAGGTTGAGTCGGTGATTCTCGCGAATGCCACTGGCGGTGTGCGGGGTTGGTGAAATCTGCTTCTGGTTGCCGCCGGTCAGGTCTGCACCCGAAGAGAA
>JANNZB010000599.1:0-2547 GCA_031410395.1 Novosphingobium sp. | reverse complement strand
GCGAAATCGGCGAGCGGGTGGCCCAGCGTTGACAGCTCCCAATCGAGCACCGCCAGCACCCGCGGATCGGTGGGATGGAAGATCATGTTGTCGCAGCGATAATCGCCGTGGACCACGGATGTTTCATCGCCCGGCGGGATATGGGCGGGCAGCCATTCGACCAGCGCATCCATATCGGCATTTCGGCCCGCCAGTTCATCGGCAAGATACTGCTTGGTCCAGCGGCCGATCTGGCGGGCAAAGTAATTGCCGGGCTTGCCATAGTCACTTAGGCCAATAGCTGCCGGATCAAAGCTATGCAGCCGCGTCAGCACATCATTCATCGCCGCGAAGTAGGCAGGGCGATCCGCGTTCGAAACGCCCGGAAAAGTCGCGTCCCAGAAAATCCGCCCTTCGACCATTTCCATCACATAGAACCACGTGCCGATCACCGCGTCATCGGTGCACAGGCCAAACATGTGTGCCACGGGGAATCCCTGCGTGCCCAGTGCAGCAAGTACCTTCGCCTCACGGTCCACCGCATGGGCACCGGGCAAAAGCTCGCCCGCCGGTTTGCGGCGCAGGACATAGTTCCGGCCGGGCGTGACCAACTTGTAGGTCGGGTTGGATTGGCCGCCCTTGAATTGCTCAACGGTGAGCGGCCCGGCATAGCCATCAACGTTTTGCGTCATCCAGGCAGCAAGTGCAACTTCGTCAAAATCGTAGCCGGTGCGCACCGACGTGGTGCCGGAATTTGCCTCAGCGTAATCGGATGTTTCGGACATTGGGGGTCATTGCCCGCAAGTGTCGGTAAGTTCAAGTTGCGAGCGGTGCATTGGGCGGCTAGCGCGAAGCTATTGCAGCAACATTGCACCACTATTGCGGCACTATTACAGTGCAGTTGCGATAACGTCGCAAATTGTCCGGAGAACCCCCTTGATCGATATGTCTGCCCGCACCGCCTTCAATGAAGACCACGCGATGTTCCGCGATTCGGTGCGCAAGCTGTTCGCCCGCGAACTCCTGCCCAATATGGATCGGTATGAAAAACAGGGCGTGGTTGACCGGGCGTTCTGGCTGGCTTGCGGCGAGGGCGGGTTGCTTTGCCCGACGGTTTCGCCCGAATACGGCGGGCTGGGACTCGATTTTGGCTATAACACGGTGGTCAATGAAGAGCTTTGCTACGCCGGGTCCAGCGCCGGAATCGGCCTGCAAAGCGACATCGTCGCTGATTACCTGGAGGCCTACGGTTCCGAGGAACACAAGGCAAAGTATCTGCCCAAAATGGTTTCGGGTGAATGCATTACGGCCATCGCGATGACCGAACCAGGCGCCGGGTCAGACCTTCAAGGGATCAGAACTTCGGCAATCCGCAGCGGCAACGAATATGTTGTTAACGGGTCCAAAACCTACATCACAAATGGTCAGAACGCTGATCTGGTGCTGGTCGTCGCCAAGACAGATCCGGCAGCGGGATCGAAAGGCATGTCGATCGTTCTGGTCGAGGCTGATAACCCCGGTTTCAAGCGCGGGCGCAACCTCGATAAAGTCGGCCAGCACAGCGCCGATACCTCTGAACTGTTCTTCGAGGATGCCCGCATCCCGATCACCGACTGTCTTGGCGCAGAGGGACAAGGGTTTGCCTATCTGATGAACCAGCTGCCACAAGAACGGCTGTCTATCGCCATTTCCGCCCAAGCCTGCGCCCAGCGCGCCTTTGATGAGGCGGTAACTTTTACCCGCGACCGCAAGGCCTTTGGCAAGACAATTATCGAGTTCCAGAACACCAAGTTCACGCTTGCTGATCTGAAGAGCCAGTTGCAGGTCGGCTGGGCACATCTTGACTGGGCGATTACGCGTCACCTGCGCAGTCAGCTGACGACGACCGAGGCATCGGCGGCCAAGCTTTGGCACACTGAACTGCAAGGGCGGGTATGCGATGCCGCGCTGCAATTGCATGGCGGCGCGGGTTACATGAATGAATATATGATCGCTCGGCTGTGGCGCGATGCGCGGGTAACCCGCATTTTCGGCGGGACTAACGAGATCATGAAGGAAGTGATCAGCCGTTCGATCTGACTGGAAAGGAAAGAATGACGGCCAGCCGCATACTCGTAACGCGTCGCTTGCCAGAGGCGGTAGAGCAGGTGTTGGCTGAGCGGCTACGCGCACAACTTGGCGATGCCAATACAGCGCTCTCGCGTGCGCAATTGGCTGCTGCGCTGGACGAATTTGACATTCTGCTGCCGACCATCACAGATCGGCTGGACGCCGACATGTTGCGGCCCAGTTCGCGGGTAAAGCTGATCGCCAATTTCGGTGCCGGGGTGGAGCATATCGCCCTTGATGCCGCTCGCTCCGCAGGGATCATCGTCACAAACACTCCCGATGCCTTGACCGACACCACTGCCGAACTTGCGATGACGATGATGCTGATGGCCGCACGCCGCGCAGGGGAGGGCGAGCGGCTTATCCGCGCCGGGAAGTGGAGTGGCTGGGGCCCCAGCGCGCTGATGGGACAGGGGCTGACGGGCAAGTTGCTGGGACTGGTCGGCTATGGCCGCATCG
>JANNZB010000598.1:0-1969 GCA_031410395.1 Novosphingobium sp. | reverse complement strand
AAATCGCGCGGACCATCGGCTGGTCGATTGGTCGGCGGCCAGCGGTGTTGCACCTGTCTCCCAAAATGCTGGCAATGGCGGCAGGCGCATCAAAGCGGCTGTTGGGCCCCAAGGCCAAGCTGACGCCCGATCGCGCTGGCTATATGGCGCACCTGGACTGGGTTTCCGCTCTGCAAGCCAAGGTTCCGGAGGCGATCTGGAAACCCAAAGTGCCCACCCGCGAGGGGATGAGAGCAACCGCAAGATGGTATCGCGAGCAGGGCTGGCTTTGATCGGACCCGGCTTAGAAAACCGGATCATATCCCGGCGGCAATTCGCCTTCATCGGGCGTTCCGGGCACATGGATGCCGCATTCGACCTTCTCCCAGCCCTTCCAGCGGCCTGATCGGGCATCTTCGCCCGCCGCGACCTTGCTGGTGCAGGGCGAGCAGCCGATGGACGGATAGCCCTCGGCCACCAGCGGGTGGACCGGAAGACCGTGCGCTTGCAAATGCGCGCTGAGGTCTTCGGCGCTCCAGTCTGCCAGCGGGTTGATCTTGAGGCGGCCGTGGGCATCGCTGCGATCAATCTCAAACCGCGGGAGGCCGGTGCGGGTGCTCGACTGGAACCCTTTTCGCCCGGTGATCGTCGCATCCAGCCTCGCCATTGCCCGCGCCAGCGGCTGAACCTTGCGGATATCGCAGCAACCATCGGGATCATAGGACCAGCGCAGGCCATTGCCATCGCGCGCGGCGAGCAGATCGGCACCGGGGGTCAGGTTTTGCAGGTTTGTCAGCCCGAGGTGCGCCACCAGCTTGTCACGATAGGCCAGCGTTTCGGCAAAATGCTTGCCGGTTTCAAGGAACAGCACGGGCGTTGCCGGATCGACTTGCGCCACCAGATGCAGCAACACCGCGCTTTCCGCGCCGAAGCTCGAAACCACCGCAAGATCGCCCGCCAGATGGTCGCGCAGCACGGTTTCCAGCATTTCGACCGTGTCAGTGCCCTGGAAGAGCCGGTTGAGCCGCACCGCATCGGCCTCAGTAAAGCGCGGGGCGGTGTTGATCCGGTCAATGCTGCGCAGCGTTTCAGCCATGACGCTTTGCCCAGACGGGCGTCCGGCCATCGACGGTTGGCTGATAGACCTCGGCATAACGGGCGAGCGCCGCTTCGGCATCGGCGACGTTAAGCGCGTGTTCGGGGGCGAAGCTGTCAAACCCGCAGCGGCGCATATAGGCGAGCTGATCGACCAGCACATCTCCCACCGCGCGCAGTTCGCCTTCATAACCCGCCTCGCGCAAAATCCGCGCCGCTGAATAGCCGCGACCATCGGTGTAGGCGGGGAAGTTCACCTCGACGAGCTTGATGCGGTCCAGCACCGGCAACAGATCGCGGGCATCATCGCCCGGTTCAAGCCGCACGGCGGAGGCATTGGTCTGCGCCCCGAACGAATCGACGGTTACCGAGGGATCGGCGACGGGTTCGTCAGTGCGGTAACGGAATTGGGATTCAACCATTGGCCGGTTCCCCAATCTTCACATTGCTTGAGGCATAAATTGCTTCCTTGAACGGAGCCATGCCGATGCGGCGGTAGGTATCGAGGAAGCGTTCGTCGCCCTGCTTGTTGGCGAGATAAACGTCGGTGCTCTTTTCAATCGCATCGACAATTCCGTCCTCGGAGAACCCCGGCCCGGTTATTGTGCCGAGCGACGTATCTGCGCCCTCGCAGCCGCCAAGCAGCAGCTGGTAATTCTCCACACCCTTGCGATCGACCCCGAGCACACCGATGTGCCCGGCGTGGTGGTGCCCGCAGGCATTGATGCAGCCTGAGATCTTGAGCTTGAGCTCGCCAATGGCTTCCTGCTGGGGAGCCATGCGCTCAGAAATCTTCTGGGCCAGCGGGATCGAACGGGCATTGGCGAGGCTGCAATAGTCGAGCCCCGGGCAGGCGATGATGTCACCAATCTTGTCTAGGTTGGCGGTGCCGAGG
>JANNZB010000597.1:0-3674 GCA_031410395.1 Novosphingobium sp. | reverse complement strand
CCTGACCCGGGCAAACAGGACGCCGCGCGCAAAAGCTTAGATTACATGGGGCTGGAGCCGGGCCAGCGAATGGATCAGGTCGAGGTGCAGAACGTCTTCATCGGTTCCTGCACCAACAGCCGCATCGAAGACCTGCGCGCCGCCGCAACGGTTCTGAAAGGGCGCACAAAGGCACCAAACGTCAAGTGGGCCATCGTCGTGCCCGGCTCCGGACTGGTCAAGGCGCAAGCCGAGGCCGAGGGACTGGACAAGATATTCATCGCCGCGGGACTCGAATGGCGCGAACCGGGCTGCTCGGCCTGCCTCGGCATGAACCCCGACAAGGTTCCCCCGGGGGAACGCTGCGCCTCAACCTCCAACCGCAACTTCGTCGGGCGGCAAGGTCCGGGGGCGAGAACGCATCTGGTTTCGCCAGCGATGGCAGCAGCGGCGGCGGTGACAGGGCGGCTGACGGATGTTAGGGAGTTGGCATAGGCTATGAGTGAAAAACCCTCCTGGACAGGCAAAGCCGCCCTCGCCGGGGCCGCCATCGGTTCCGCCGCCCTTACCGCCGCGCTGCTTTATGCCTCGTCGCGGCGCAAGCCGGCCAAGCCAACTTCGCCCCCGCCCCGCCCCGAAGACGCGCCGGAGACTGATTGAGATGAACGCAATCCGGGAAATCAGTGGCACCGCCTATCCGTTCGGCCGCAAGAATGTCGATACTGATGTGATCATTCCGGCGGCGTGGCTGAAAACCATCACCCGCGAAGGGCTTGGAAAGGGTGCGTTTGAAACGGTGCGCAAAGAAGCGGGTAATGTCTTTGAGGATCCTGCCTACAAAGGCTCGCCGATCTTGATTGCCGGCGATAATTTCGGCTGCGGTTCCAGCCGCGAGCATGCGGCTTGGGCGCTGCTCGATCTCGGCATCACTGCGGTGATCGCGCCGAGCTATTCGGATATTTTCTCGGGCAATGCCTTCAAGAACGGCATTCTGGCGGTGGCCCTGCCGCAAGCAGCAATTGACCGGCTGATGGAGGTGGCGAAGACCGATCCGATCACCATCGAACTTGAACACCAAATCGTCACTACCCCGTTTCAGGACCGCTTCAGCTTCGAGATCGATCCGTTTCGCAAGAATTGCCTGCTGAATGGACTCGACGAAGTGGGTCTGACGCTGGCACGTGGCGATGCCATCGGCGCCTATGAGGTGAAGGCCCGTGCTGGTCTGCCGTTTCTTGCCAAGGGTCTGGAAGTGGCGGCGTGAAGGCGCTTCTTTCAGTGGAGCCGGGCGGCCCGGAAACGCTGGTGCTCAGCGACGTTGCCGATCCCGTGCCCGGCCCCGGACAGGTGCTGATCGCCACGCGCGCAGCATCGATCAACTTTCCCGATACGTTGATGATCCGCGATCTTTACCAGTTCAAGCCGCAGCGCCCCTTCGCGCCGGGCGGCGAAGTTTCGGGCGTGGTTGAGGCAGTCGGCGCGGGCGTGACGCGGGTGAAGCCGGGCGACCGGGTTGCGGCGCTGACCATGCACGGCGGTCTGGGTGAAAAGGTGCTGGCGGCACAGACCAAGACCTTTACAATCCCTGACAGCGCGTCCTTCGAAACGGCATCAGCGCTGCTATTCACATACGGGACAACGATTCACGCACTGAAGGACCGCGCGCATATCAAGGCTGGCGACACTCTGCTGGTGCTCGGCGCGGCGGGAGGGACCGGGCTTTCGGCGGTCGAACTCGGCAAGGCCTTTTGTGCCCGCGTAGTCGCTGGGGTTTCCAGCGAAGAGAAAGCTGCGGTTGCGCGCGAGGCCGGGGCGGACGACGTGGTGATCTATCCACACGCACCGCTCGACAAAGATCAATCCCGCGCACTCGCCGATGCCTTCAAAAAGGCCTGCGGGGGCGAAGGCGCGAACATCATCTATGATGCCGTTGGCGGCGATTATTCCGAACCCGCGCTGCGCGCCACTGCAAGGGAAGGCCGCTTTCTGGTCGTCGGCTTCCCGGCAGGGATCGCCCGTCTGCCGCTCAATCTGCCGCTGCTCAAATCTTGTGACATTTGCGGGGTGTTCTGGGGCGCATTCGTTGAACGCGAACCCGCCCGTTTCGATGCCGAGGTCGCTGAACTGTTTACGCTGCTCCAAGCTGGCAAAATAGCCCCGCGCATTGGAAACGTCCTGCCGCTTGAACGCGGCGGCGATGCCATCGCGCTGCTGGCCGACCGCAAGGCGATGGGCAAAGTGGTTGTGCGCATCGGCGATTGAATCAAATTGCGCCAGCGCCTATCGCGGATGGTGACCTGTGTCGAAGGAACTGAGCCAACATGACCGATTTCAATAGCCGTGAGCGCGGCGAAGAAGCCCATTTCGCGCATGAAGAAGAAATGCAATTCCGCGTCCACGCCCGCCGCAATAGGTTGCTGGGCCAGTGGGCAGCGACGCTGATGGGACTTTCCGCGGCCGAAGCCGAAGCCTATGCCAAAAGCGTGGTTCAGGCTGATTTCGAGGAATCGGGCGATGAGGACGTGATCCGCAAGTTGCTGGGTGATCTTACCGCAGCGGGTGTCGAAACCAGCGAAGGCGAAATCCGTACCTCGCTTGAGGCACGCGAAGTTGAAGCACGCCGCGCGCTGATGGGCGAAGGCTGAAGCCGTGGCGATGGCTGCGGCAGACATCGAAGCGCTGATCGTCGCTGCGCTGCCGGGTGCTCAGGTGGAAATCACCGATCTGGCGGGCGACGGCGATCACTATGCCGCGCGGGTTACCAGCGCGGTGTTCACCGGCAAAAGCCGCGTTGCCCAACATAAGCTGGTTTACCAGGCGCTCGGCGGGCGGATGGGCGGCGCGCTCCACGCCTTGCAACTGACCACCGCCGTTCCCAATTAAGGCGCATAATCTCCCCATTTGCCGAAGGTCCAAAGCCCATGTCAGACACCCATTCCCGCATCGACGCCATTGTCAAAGGCAGCGACGTTGTGCTGTTCATGAAAGGTACGCCGCTGTTCCCGCAGTGCGGATTTTCGAGCAAGGCGGTGGCGATCCTCGAACACCTTGGTGTCGAGTTTTCCAGCGTCGACGTGCTTCAAGACATGGAAGTGCGGCAAGGGATCAAGGAATTCTCCGACTGGCCCACCATCCCGCAGCTCTATGTCAAAGGCGAATTCGTCGGCGGCAGCGACATCATGATGGAGATGTTTGAGGACGGCGAGTTGCATCAGGTCATGGCCGATGCGGGGCTTGTAGCGGGGGGGTGAGCATTTGACCGATGACCGTGGCAAAAGTCTATTTGCGCATTCGCAGGTGGGTTGACCGCGATCTATCCAAAGGCCCTCGAGTTGTGCGGTATTCAGGCAAAAGACCTGAAGTGCTAGGATTGATAAACTGGCCAGGCATGAGCATGTTGGTTGCTGCAGTACCCATTTTTTTGGCTGCGGCGATTGAGGACTTCCCGCTAGGTGGGCTTGCCATGGCGCCAATGCTTCCCGCGCTTGCCCTCAGCTTTGTCTGGTATGTCTTTATTGGATGGCGATTGTCGCGGCTCATGCGTGCAAGTAGTCTCAAGTCGGGGCGCTATTCCGAGCGCGGTGGTCGTGATTTTTTGTCAGCCGATTACCATGACAGTGAAGATGGAATGCTCGCAAGTCGGCGCTGTCATCGACGTGGATGCGATTCCGCGCCCCGACGGTGTGCCGCTGCGC
>JANNZB010000596.1:0-3330 GCA_031410395.1 Novosphingobium sp. | reverse complement strand
GTCGCCGCCAGCCACCGCGCGGACTGGGCGGGGGCTGAAACGGCTTTCCTTGCCGCACGTGACGCGGTAGCGGATGAAAAACATCGCCAGCGCGCGCAATTGGGCGCGGCGGCTGGTATTGCTGCCGATAGCGGGGGAGCTCGTGATCGGGCCCTGACCGAATTCGCCGCGGCGCGTGCTGATGCTCTGGCGGTTCCCGATCAGGCGTTGGCGGGCGCGATTGCGCTTGACCGGGCAAGCCCACTGGCCGCACTCGGACGGACCGCCGAAGCCTCAGCCGCGCTCTACGAGGCACGGGCCTCGCTGCCGGGCAATTCAGACGCATGGCTGATTTCCGCTCGTTTCGCCCGGCATCAGAAGAGGCTGAGCGACGCACAGGCCTTTATCGAGCGCGCCGCCACGCTGAATCCGCATGATCCTGCCATAGGCCTCGAGGCCGGGGTCATCGCCGAGCTTTCGGGGCGCGAGGCCTCGGCACGCAAATCGTGGCAATCCGTGCTGGCATCTAGCCCGCAGAGCGCCGAGGCGCAGACCGCCAAGGGTTATCTTGCGCAGATTGGCCCGGGAACCGCGGCTTCAGCCAAGGCCGGATCAGCGCCTTCGCAACCCGCGGCGCCTTCCGCGCGCTAAATTCAACCCGCATCGCAGACCACGGCCAAACTGGTTGCAATTGAGACTAGTTACGCCTAGAACACCTATACGTCCGGCAGAAATCTGTAATCATCATTGTTTACAACCGGCGCAGCACAGCCCAGCCTGCATTCGAGGCCTGCCGCTTTGAGGAGAGAGACAGCCATGGGGACCCGTTCCGCCGCAACCAGATCTGCGGCCAATACGCCCGCACTTGGCGCAACTCTGGCCTCCAGGCTGGCAAAAGCGGTTTTGCCCGGCGACGCCGCGCTCACGCCCGCCGCGCTCAGTGAAGCCGCCGAATTCCTGCTCTCTGCCGCTGCGCGCCGCGCGGTTGGTTGCCCGGTCATAGCGATTCAATCAGACGCCGCGGGTAGCAGGTTTACCCGCATCGCCGTGGTCAATGACGACATGCCCTTCCTCGTCGATTCAATAGCCGCAGCGGTCGCCGCGCAGGGGCTGACCATTGATCGCCTGATCCACCCAGTCGTTGCGGTTGAGCGCAGCAAGACCGGACAGCTAGTTGCCCTACCAAAATCCAGCACTTCTGATGAACTTTCACGCGAATCAATGGTTTATCTGGAAACAGGCCGAACAGATGCCGGCGCCCAATCCGCTCTGACCGCCGCGCTCGAACAGACATTGGCGCAGGTCCGCTCTGCCGTTACCGACTGGCCAGCGATGAAGGCCGCAATCGCCGCCGATGCTGCCGCGCTCGAACAGCGGTTTGGTTCAGGCTCAGAAAGCGCAGCACTTCTGCACTGGTTAGGCGATGACATGCTGACGCTGCTCGGCCACGTTACCCATCAACGCAGCGGACGCGAAAGCGATTTGCTCGGACTTTGCAACGGCACGGCAAAGCCTTTGCTCGCCGCGCCATCGTGGAAAAATGCCTTCGCCTGGTTCGATGCCAATCCGGGCGCCCGGGTTCCGCTGGTGATCAAGTCCAACCGCATCAGCGCGGTCCACCGCCCGGTGCCGCTCGATCTGTTTCTGGTGCCGGTGCTCCAGGCCGGAAAAGTCCAAGCACTCTCGGTCCATGCGGGGATTTGGACCAGCGCGGCGCTGGCTGAATCGCCTTCGGACGTTCCAGTGATGCGCGCGCAGCTTGCGGCTCTGATGGACAAGTTCGGTTTCGCCCCCGGCGGGCACAACGGCAAGGCGCTGGTCCACGCGCTTACCGCGCTGCCACACGATATCCTGATCAGCTTTGAAGAGCGTGATCTTGAACGCGTCGCGACGACGATGATGAGCCTCGTCGAGCGCCCGCGCCCCCGGCTGATGCTGGTCAAGGCACCGCTCGAACGCCACCTGTTCGCTTTTGTCTGGTTGCCGCGCGATGCGATTTCTACCGGCACCCGGCTCGAAGTTCAGGCGATGCTGGTCCAGGCCGCCGACGGTCCGGTGCTCGATTGGAGTCTCGAGGTTGAGGGCAGCAGCCTCGCCTTGCTGCGCTTTGTCATTGATATCCGCGAGGGTGCAACCATCCCCGATGAACGCGCGCTCGATGCCCGGCTTAAGCTGATGCTGCGCGGCTGGGGCGAGGCGGTGGAAAGCGAATTGTCACGCCATGAAGACGCCGCTCTCGCCGCCGAAGTGGCGGCGCGTTTCGCCGATGCCTTTCCGCTCGGATATCGCTCGGCCAATGGGGCTGCAGAGGCCGCGCTCGATATTCGTGCCTTGCTGGCGCTGGCCAGCCACGATCAGTTGGCTGACCGCACAGCCCCGCGTCGCGGCGTACGGCTCCATGCGCGGGCAGGCGACGGCGAGCAGCACCTGCGGCTCAAACTTTATCAACGTAGCGGCGCGATTGCGCTTTCCGACGCGGTCCCGGCGCTCGAAAATTTCGGCTTCCGGGTGATTGAGGACACGCCAACTGCACTGGAAGGCAAGGACGAGAGTCTGGGTGCAATCCACGATTTCCTGCTACAACTGCCCGCCGCCAGCTCGTCCACAAATGTCTTGGCCCAAGCGGCGATGATCGAAAAGGCCATCGCCGAAGTGCTTAACGGCACTAGCGAGGATGATGCTTTCAACCGCCTGATCCCCGGCCTTGCCCTTGGTGCGCGCGAAGCCAACTGGCTGCGCGCCTGGTTCCGCTATCTGCGGCAAGCAGGCATGAACTTCAGTCTTCCAACCGCAGTCGATGCCTTGCACCACGCGCCGCAGGTCACAGCCGGTGTCCTCACTCTGTTCCGCGCCCGCCATGACCCCGAATTTTCCGACAATCGCGACAAAGCTGAAAGCAAAGCACAAGACGCGATCCGTGAAGGCCTGACAAAAGTTGCGGCAATCAATGATGATCGTCTGCTGCGCGCCTATCGCGCTCTGGTTGGTGCGATGCTGCGAACCAATGCTTTTGCTGCTGCCACGCTCGCTGGCGGCACCATCGCGCTCGCCTTCAAGCTTGATTCGTCGCTGGTTCCCGGCCTGCCGAAGCCGCTGCCTTGGCGTGAAGTGTTTGTTTATTCGCGCCGGGTCGAGGGTATTCACCTGCGTGCTGGCCCGGTCGCGCGGGGGGGCTTGCGCTGGTCAGACCGGCGCGACGATTTTCGCACCGAAGTGCTCGGGCTGATGAAGGCGCAGCGGGTCAAAAATGCGGTAATCGTCCCGACCGGGGGCAAGGGCGGCTTTTATCCCAAGCTGCTCCCCGATCCAGCGCAGAACCGCGATGGCTGGCTGGCCGAGGGCAAGGCGAGC
>JANNZB010000595.1:0-5914 GCA_031410395.1 Novosphingobium sp. | reverse complement strand
CAGTATCAAACTGCGGCAGCCCGATGTGGCTAAGCCCGCCCTTGCCCGGCGTAACCCCCGCGACCATCTGCGTGCCATAATCGAGCGCCGCCTGTGTATGAAAAGTGCCGGTCGCGCCGGTCATCCCTTGCGTGATGACCTTGGTTTTCTTGTTGACGAGGATGGACATTCAACGGTCGCCTTTACGAATGAATTTGGACAATGGAAACTTGAGCAAGACGACATCAGCGAGCGCTAAGGCTGCACCTATAACTAGTGCCAATATCGAAGAAATTATGCCTGCGGTGATCCAAAAATTGTCTGGGCCACCCCAAGTGACGAACCCAACCTCAAGGCCTGCAAAGACGAAAATTACAACTGCTGGTATCAACGTGATGCCGTAGGTAACGACTAGGACCGTTATCTGATGCCGAGCGCGCGCACTGACCGTTGAACCGCGCAAGAGGTTACTAATCCACGCTAATGTTGCGATCAGTGGCATCAATGCTGAGGCCGCCAACAATTCCATCACCCCAACGAACTATCAATCGCCCGGCAAGCCACCAGCAGTTCCTTCACCGCATCGACGCTCACCTGCAAACCGGCCTTGGCTTTATCATCCAGGGCAATCTCGATCACCTGCTCAACGCCGTCCTTGCCGATGATTACCGGCACGCCGACGTAAAGGTTGTCGATGCCATATTGCCCGGTCAGGTGCGCCGCGCAGGGGAGCATACGCTTCTGGTCACCAAGATAGCTTTCCGCCATAGAGATGGCCGAGGCGGCGGGGGCATAGAACGCCGATCCGGTGCCGAGCAGCGCGACGATTTCGCCGCCGCCGTTGGCCGTGCGCTTGACGATTGCGTCGATGCGTTCTTGCGTTGATTTGCCCATCTTGATCAGGTCAGGAACGGGGATGCCCTTTACGGTCGAATATTCGACCACCGGCACCATCGTATCGCCATGACCACCCAAAACAAACGAAGTCACATCACGCACCGAAACGCCGAATTCCTGCGCGAGGAAGGTGGAGAAGCGCGCTGAGTCCAACACACCGGCCATGCCGACAACCATGTTGTGCGGCAGGCCGGAAAATTCGCGCAAGGCCCAGACCATCGCGTCGAGCGGGTTGGTGATGCAGATCACGAAGGCGCCCGGCGCATTGTTCCTGATGCCTTCGCCGACCGCCTTCATCACCTTGAGGTTGATCCCGAGCAGATCGTCGCGGCTCATGCCGGGCTTGCGCGGAACACCGGCAGTGACGATGATCACGTCTGCGCCGGCGATGTCCTTGTAATCGCTGCTGCCTGTCAGATTAACGTCAAAGCCTTCAACCGGGCCGCACTGCGAAAGATCGAGCGCCTTGCCCTGCGGCACACCGTCAACGATGTCGAAAAGGACGATATCGCCGAGTTCCTTTTGCGCCGCGAGGTGGGCGAGCGTGCCGCCGATATTACCTGCGCCGATGAGGGCAATCTTTTTGCGTCCAGCACTGTTGGCCATGTAGTCATTCCCTGGGTAGCGGGATCAATCTCGCTAGGGGTTGGCCGCAAGGTCCCGCGCCAAACGCAGGCCGCCCCTGTATGAACGGATTGGCCCTAGGCGCGTGTTTGGGCGAAAGCAACCTAGTAAAACGACTGATTACAGACTTTAACTGCAAATGATTTGCAATAGCAATAATGCACTTGCAACTTCTTCTTCTCGCCCCAAGGTGAACAAAAAAGGAAGTGTTTGTTCGCGCAGAGGCGCAGAGGCGCGAAGAAGTAGCTCAAGAACCTAGTCTCGCGCGCCACTTCAACCATGCAGGCTTCCGCAACGATTGAGCTGGCAACTGGCTTCGCCAGAGGCGCAAAACCTCCGCTCCTCCGCTCCTCTGCGCGAGCCAATCTAAACTTTGCTTAAACGCAGCCCTCAAGCCGGGTCGCCATGCGGCGATCTAGTTGCCGGCAGACGGCGAGCCAGTGGCGGAAGGTGGTGTCATCGCCCCTGGTCCGCGCGTCTTCGGCTTGGCCGCGCGCGAGTTCGGCTGAGGACAGCCCGTGCCGCGCAAAATGCAGCAGCGTGGCGCGCAGTACGTCAGGATCGCCCATCAGCTCGCCAATCGCGCGGCCGTTTTCATTGGCGGCATTGCGCTGAAATGCGGGCGTTAAAATGCGCGCGACAAGCGCATCATTGCCGTTGCGGCGGGCTGCAAAACGTAAGGACATAGGGGCGGTTGATCCGACTGCTTGTTGAAAGCATCCTATAATCGCCACGCGCTAAATCTTCGTCTTTGCCTATGGTTACGAGGGCGTTAGTTTTGTTGGACAGGCGTGAATGCGGCATCGTCACATAATACATCCACCAACCCAACTTCGTCATCCTGAACCTGTTTCAGGATCCATTGTGCCTTGGGAACGAT
The DNA here is from genome assembly GCA_031410395.1 of Novosphingobium sp. GTDB lineage: Bacteria > Pseudomonadota > Alphaproteobacteria > Sphingomonadales > Sphingomonadaceae > Novosphingobium. The sequence goes on along the minus strand of JANNZB010000595.1, from coordinate 3,534 downwards.
GCTCAAATCAAAAAACCCCGCCTCACCGCTGCGCCACTTTGCGCTTGATCCGTGCGAAACACTTGATGGATCCTGAAACAAGTTCAGGATGACGATGGAGGAGTAGTTTTGCGTTGAACTTCGCCAATGCGGTAGGCTCAATAAGCCACTCACGTCCCCGGCTGCACAATCCATTTGCCGCTGTTCTGGTACTCGGGCTTGATCCCCTGCGCCTCAGGCAACTTTTCCCCGCGATAGAGCTTGTCGCCGCCGCGCCATTGCACTTCGGCGGAATAGCTGGGCGCGGCTACCGGGCGCGCTGGCGAAAGGCCGTGGGTGCTGGGGCCAACACTGCCATCCTGCGCCAACTTCAGCCCGCCCGCATAGGCGCGCTCAATCGCTGCCGGATCGAGCGAGGGGTCAGGCCCAGCAGGCAAAACTGCGCGCTGCCGGGGTGAAGGGATGAATTCACCGCCTCCATAGCCATCGCTGAACGCCCGCGTTGATCCTGCCGGTCCCTGCAAATTGAAAAACTGATGCGCGCCGATGGTCTGCACCAGCCTCATCGTCTGGTCCCAGCGCGGGTGGACTGCGATGGTGTGGTAATGCGTGGCAAGCCCGACAGGCGCATAGACATAGCCTGCCAGCGCCGCGCGCGCGACATCCTGTGCGCGCTGCCAGAACAGCCGTGCAGGCACGCGGTTAAGCGCGCCGTCGCAGGTGAAAGAAAACTGGCAGCCGGTGACGCGCTCGGACCCCTGATAGATTACGCCGCAAACCGAATTGGGGAAGGCGGTATGCGCCACACGGTTCATGATAACCTGGGCCACCGCGCGCTGCCCGGCGTCGGGCTCGCTTGCGGCTTCATAGTAGATCGCCTGGGTGAGGCAGGTCAGCGCCCGGTCCTGATTGCTTGCGCTGCCCGATATCCGCATCACCCGCGCCACCGCTGTGGCATAGCCGCCCGCGAGCCCCTCTTGCGCATCGGGCACTCCAGCATCGGCGATCACCGCTGCGGAATCGTCGGGCGCGAGGTAATAGAAGGCCGAGCCGGGAAAGCTGTCCCCCGCCTTTTCAAACGGCATCGGTTCAACGGTAACTTCGGCCTTGCCCGCATCGCCAACCGCAAGCGCCTGCCAGTCAGTCGGCGCGGCAAAGGCTGGAAGGGCAACCGCGGCGATCAGCGCCAGTGCGCGGCGGCCAAGGTGATTGCGGGTACCTTTTGCAGCAACTCCGCAGGCATGGCGCGGCACCCGCGCGACAAAGTCACGCGGTCGCAATTCGCTGCCGAAAAGGGAGTAGTCCTGCATGTCTATCCAGTCGTTTCGCCTACGCTCCTTCGCGCGTAACCCCGATTGGCAAACCAGCGCACCCGCCGAATTCGCGCCGTGCCGAAAGGGGACACGGTGATGGGATAGGCTTAATGGGTTAATCAATCGGAAGCAGAGAAGGAAATGGTTCGCGCAGAGGCGCAGAGGCGCAGAGGATTTTTGGGAGAGTGTTTCGCGCGGAGACGTGGAGACGCGGAGGGGCGGAGGAGGAGTCGCTCTCGGCCGAAGGCCCATCCAATTCTTTGCCGTCAACCCTCACTGCAAGTTTTGAATTTGAAAGCGGCTTTGCCGCGCAGCTCGGCTCCTTCGCCGCGCCTCCGCGTCTCCGCGTCTCTGCGCGAAATCCTCCTGATCTTCTTCCTCTACGCCTCTGCGCGAACCCATTCCTTCTTCCCCGCTTGCGCCTTTCGCACTTGTAGCGTAGTGGCCGCCCCACGCCATCGGTTGTCTGTGCAAACAGACCTAAGAGGGAATTCGGTAAGGTTTTCGAACCTTGGCCCGAAGCTGCCCCCGCAACTGTGACCGGGGAGTGCCGCTCCCACATGCCACTGGAGAAATCTGGGAAGGCGAGGGCGGCATGATAATCCGGGAGCCAGGAGACCTGCCAGTGACGGTCGTTCCGCATCCGGGCGGGGAGCACCGGTTTGCAGCGAGGCCTTGCGCGTTTGCGCGTGGGGACTCCCGCCATGAACGGCGTTCGTTCATGTGCAGGAGTATTACATCTTGAAATATCTGTTTTTGTTGAGCTGTTCGTTTGCCGTTGCTGGGCCTGTTTGGGCGCAGGAGGCTGCGAAGGACGATGATCAGGAAATAATGGTTGCTGATCGAATCCGCGACAACTTGATTACCGTCGTAGCTTCTGGGACCGAACAGAGGTTGAATTGGGACGGCCAGGCAATCACCGTCGTCGATGAAAAAGAACTCGACGCCATTCAAGGCCCGGACCTAACCCGCGTGCTCGAACGAGTCCCCGGCGTCACGCTCACCCGCAATGGCGGACCCGGCAGCTTCACCGGCGCGCGGGTTCGCGGGGCGGATGCTGAACAACTGCTGGTGCTGGTCGATGGCGTCCGCGTCGCCGATGTTGCCTCGCCAGCAGGCGGAACCGATCTTGGCACCTTGCTCGCGGGCGAGATCAGCAAGGTTGAACTGCTGCGTGGTTCAAACTCGGTGGTCTGGGGCAGTCAGGCGATTGGCGGCGTGCTGGCGCTGACCACCCGCACTGTCGATGGCGTTGCCGCCTCAGCCGAATACGGATCGCGGAACAGCTTTTCCGGCGAGGCCAGTCTCGGTCACAATGGCTCCGGCTACGCTGTCGGCATAAGCGGCGGCTACACCCGGACCGATGGCATTTCTTCCGCCGCGATCGGCACGGAGCAAGACGGCTTCCGTCAGTGGCACGTTAACGGGCGCGGCAAGGTGGAACTGGGCAGCGGATTCTCCGCAACCGCCACCGCGCGTTATGCCGATAGCAAACTCGGCATCGATGGCTTCCCGCCGCCGACTTATTCGGTGTTCAGCGATACGCCAGAAAATCAGACCACCCGCGAAGCATCGGGTCGGGCCGGGCTGGACTATCAAACAGGCAGTTTTCACCTGAACGGCGGCTTCGCCCTTTCCGATGTGCGCCGCGCCTATTTCGATCCGACATTCGGCACCGCGCCGAACTACGAAACTTTTGGCCGCAGCGAACGCGCAGACCTTTCAGGTCATGCTGATCTCCCCGCCAATTTCACCATTGATTTCGGTGCGGACAGCGAATGGAGCAAGTTCCGATCCAGCTTCGATTCTGAACACAAGACCCGCCTTTCCAGCGGCCATGCCCTGCTCGTCTATCACGCCGATAGACTGAACCTTGCGGGCGGCGTGCGGGTGGACGATCACAGCCAGTTCGGCACCCATTGGACGCTAGGGGCGAATGGCAGCTATGAAATTGCCAGCGGCTGGCGGCTGCGCGCGAGCTATGGCGAGGGCTTCAAGGCCCCGACGCTGTTCCAGCTGCTTTCCGATTTCGGCAATACCAAATTGCGCCCCGAAACCAGCCGCAGCTTCGATGCCGGGATCGAACTCGGGGATCGCAACGCGCCGCTTCATCTGGCGGCCACGCTGTTCCTCCGGGATAGCCGCGATTTGATTGATTTCGTCTCGTGCTTCGGGGTGACCACGGGCATCTGCACCGCGCGGCCATTCGGCACTTACAACAACATCATCAGCGCGCGCGCCG
>JANNZB010000594.1:0-2018 GCA_031410395.1 Novosphingobium sp. | reverse complement strand
CTTTTTCGCCGTTCACCGCACCGAAGGGACACATGCGGGCGGCATCCATATCGAGATGACCGGGCAGGATGTCACCGAATGCACCGGCGGTGCCGTTGCCATTACCGATGAGGCGCTGGCCGACCGCTATCACACCCACTGCGACCCGCGGCTCAACGCCGCGCAGTCGCTCGAACTGGCATTCCTTATCGCCGAAATGCTCAATCTTGAGGCGCAGGACCGGAATAAGCAGGCGGCATGAGCCCCTTCGCGCTTGATGACCGCCTCGCGATAGTCACCGGCGGCGCCATGGGCATCGGCGAGGGCATGGTGCGAATGCTCGCCGATGCAGGCGCGACGGTGGCGATTGCCGACCGCGACTATGCCAAGGCTGAAGCGCTGGCGGCGGAACTGCGAGGGAGCGGGCAACAGGCGCATGCCTTTGCGGTGGAACTTGCGGACGAGCAATCGATCATCGAGATGGTCGCTGCGGTTACCAATTGGCTCGGCGTGCCGTGGGTGCTGGTCAACAATGCCGGGGTGCAAGACCGCCAGCTGCTGCTCGATGGCACGGCGGAAGAATGGGACCGCAACAACGCGATCAACGCCCGCGCGCCGTTTCTGCTCACGCGTGAGGTTGGCCGGGCGATGGTGGCGGCGGGAAAGGGCGGGCGCATCGTCAACGTCGCCTCATGCAGTCTGCGCGGTCAGGCGATCAAGGGTCTGGCGAGCTATATGGGCTCAAAAGGTGCGCTGGCGGCGCTGACCAAGGCCAGCGCGCTTGAGCTGGCCGAATATGGGATTACGGTGAACACCGTGCTTCCGGGGGGGGTGGGGACGCCCGGTGCGATTGGCGCGAAAGGCCCCGAGGCAGTTGGTCCCGCAAGACGCATGCCCGCGCTCGGCATGTGCGAGCCTGCGGATATAGCCGGCGCAGTACTGTATTTCGCGTCACCAGCGGCAAGGTTTGCCACCAATCAAGTGCTGTGCGTTGATGCGGGGTGGAGCGTCACCTGACCTTGCCCATCCCCTGAAGAGGAGGGGTTTTTTAGGCCCTGCACCCTCCGCCACGGCGATAGCCAACAACGCCCGCTTGACCCCACCCCAGCAATCGCCAAACCTGCCAGCGCATTCCAACACCCGCAGGAAACTTCGCGCATGGCTCCCGTCCCCAATGAATTCCGTATCAAGTGGCCGCCCAAGGATACGTGGACCGATGCCACGCGCGAGGTGCAATCGTTCTGGGGCGAACCCAATTCATGGGAAGAGGGTTCCAAAACCAACATCATCAACGTGATGGCCAACCACCCGCCGCTGGGCATGGTGTTCAGCCATTGGGGCAAATATTTCATGACCGGGCATACGCTCAACACCCGGCAGCTTGAGATCGTTGTGTTGCGCGTCGCCAAACTGGTGAACTCGCCTTACGAATGGCACAACCACGTTGGCTATGCGATCAACGCCGGGATCACGATGGAAGAGATCGCCGCGATCCGCGATTTTCCGGATTGCGCTCACAGTTTCAACGAAGAAGAAGCGGCGATCATTTCAGCTTGTGGTGAACTGATCAGCGCCAACAATATCACCGATGCCACTTGGGCGGCGCTGGCCAAGACACTGAAGCAAGAGCAGATGATGGATCTGGTGTTCCTCATCGGCAACTACGTCATGACCAGCTGGGCGATTTCGGCGTTCGGCGTGCCGATTGAAGGCGGGGCTGATGCCATTGGCTTTGATCTGCAGACCAAATCTGGCCGTGCGCCGGGTGTAACCTACCGGCCAGGGGAGAACGCAGATTGGATCGAGAAGCGCGGTTACTAGAGATTGAGGCGCGGCTGCAAAAGGCCGAAGATCAGCTCGAAATCCTCAACCTGCTGAACAGCTATGGTCCGCTGGTGGATAGCGCCACCGCGGGGCCGGCGGGTGAACTGTGGGTTCCGGGTGGAGGTTACAGCTTCACGCTGCCCGATGGCGGCACCAAGCGGCTCGAAGCGCCAGATGAAATCGCCGGAATGTATGGCTGGCCCGGGCACCTTGAT
>JANNZB010000593.1:0-8222 GCA_031410395.1 Novosphingobium sp. | reverse complement strand
CAGGGCGTGCAACCTGAAGCTGATGGGGATAGGCAAGCAATGACCGAAACGAGGCGCGATGCGATCAGAATTGCATTGGGAGGAAGCGCTGCGCTGGCCGTTGCGCCCTTCGCTGCTGAACGTGCATTTGGGAATGCGCAGCGTCCGGTTTTGTCTCGCGTTTGCAGTCCGCCTGTACCGGCTTGGGGCAATGCCATCGAAGGGCGGCGCAAGGCTGACTTTGGCAACGGCCATTATCGTAATCCAATAATTGCTGGTGACTATGCCGATCCGACGATCCTCAAGGATGGCAATGACTATTACCTCACCCATTCGGCCTTCGATGCCACGCCGGGACTGCTGATCTGGCACTCGCGAGATCTGGCCAACTGGGTTCCGCTGTGCACGGCACTGGCCAAGCCTCTCGGCACGGTCTTTGCTTGCGACATCGTCAAGCACAACGGGCGCTATTACATCTATATTCCCTTTATGAAGGCGTCTTGGTCACCCGAATTGGCCTCATTTGCCAATACCTACGTCATCCATGCCGATCACATCACCGGGCCATGGAGCGATCCGGTTGACGTCGGGGTGGGCGGCTTCATCGATCCAGGGCACGCGGTAGGCGAGGACGGCCATCGCTACCTGTTTCTTTCTGGCATCAGCCGGGTGCGGCTGTCCTCGGATGGCCTGCGCGCCGATGGGCCGGTTGAGCAGGTCTATGGCGGCTGGCGCTATCCCGACAACTGGATTGTCGAGGCATACTCGCTCGAAGGCCCCAAGATCACCCGGCGCGGCGAATGGTTCTACCTGTTCAGCGCGGTGGGCGGCACAAGTGGGCCTGCGACGGGACACATGGTGATCGTGGCGCGCTCAAGCTCGATCCACGGCCCATGGGAGAACTGCCCACATAATCCTATCGTCCGCACGCAGACCGAGGACGAACCTTGGCATTCGCGCGGGCACGCCACTGCCGTGGAAGGGCCGGGCGGTAAGTGGTATCTCGTATATCATGGCTATGAGAATGGCTATCATACGCTGGGGCGGCAGACCCTGCTTGAGCCGCTCGCCTGGACTGCGGATGGCTGGCCCCGAGCCTTGGGTGGAGACTTGTCAAAGCCTCTGCCTTTCGTGCGGGCCGGCGCTGCTGCGCCGGTGCCGCAGCAATCGGACGATTTCACGAAAGACAGTCTTGGCCCCCGCTGGACGCTGCATGTCGATGTGCAGCCCGTAGGCCCACTGGCTTCCATTGGTGCAGGAGTGCTTACGCTTACGGGCAAGGGTGCCGGGCCGCAGGATGGAACGGTCGTAACCCAGCAGGTTGGCGAACGCGCCTATCGAGTCGAGGTTGCGCTGGACATCGACGAAGGAGCGGAAGGCGGACTGCTGCTCTATTTCAATGACCGGCTGTTCTTCGGCATGGGCTGTGACGGCAAACAGATGCGAACCTATGGTGGTGGTCGCGTCTCACACTGGCGCGAACCGGTGCCCAATACCCGGCGCCTGCACCTTGCCATCGAGAACGACCATCACGCATTGACTTATTACTGGAGCCTCGACGGCAAGACCTGGACCCGCCATGGTGTTCGCGCGGAAACGTCCGGTGCCCATGCCAACACGATGAACGATCTGTCGAGCCTGCGCCCGGCGCTTTTCGCGGCCGGCAAAGGCGCGGTACGGTATCGCAATTTTCGGTTCGTCGCGAAGGATTGACAGGAATCGGGATTCCAGTTTAACAAAATTGTGTCCGCGTTTCGGCGCGGGCGACAGCCTGGTGGCCGGACACGATGGTTCGGCCTGGGAAGACGAAGGTCAATGCGACCGGCGTCCGCTGCAGGCCCCACAATGTTTCGCGGGTTCACGCCCGCTGTGGGTGCCGGGAATGCAGCGAAGCCCTGAGGCATTCCTTGTACCCGTGACCTGAAAAGGAATGATCATGCCTGCACCCAGTTTCGCATACGTCCGCAATGCCTGGTACATGGCCGCTTGGGCCGAGGAAGTGCCTGAAGGCGGTTTCCTCGCCCGCCGGTTGCTCGACCGGCCGTGGCTGCTTATGCGCCTTGCGGACGGTTCGTGGGCCATGCTGGCAGACCGCTGCCCGCACCGTTTCGCGCCGCTCTCGATGGGGGAGCGGGTGGGGGATACCTTGCGCTGCGCCTATCATGGACTCGGCTTCGACAGAACGGGCAAATGCGTCCACAACCCCTTCGGGGGCGAGCCTCCCGACGATGCGCGGGTGGCGACCATGCCGGTGGTGGAGCGGCATGGCGCGCTGTGGTTCTGGCCGGGCGACGCCGCTCTGGCCGATTCCGCGCTGATTGCCGACTTCTCGTTTTGTACCGGCCCGGAGAACCTGCGCGACCATTTCGTCATGCAGGCAAACTACGAATACATCACCGACAACCTCATGGACCTGAGCCACGCCGAGTTCATCCACAAGGAGAGCTTCGGCACTAACGGCACACTGCTGATTCACGGCAAGCAGACGGTCCTCGCAGGTGATAACGGTGCGATCTGGAACAACTGGGACATCACAGACGCGGAGCCGCCGGAATGGGCAAGGCCCATGCTCGGAGAAGGCGCGAGAATCGACCAGACGCTGCACATCCGTTGGCACGCGCCTGCGGTCATGGCGCTGTTCATCACTCTGTCGAGAGCGGGAGGCGGTGATGCGATCGTGCCGCCGATGGCCAACCCGCACATCATTACACCCGAGACGCAGTGGAGCTCGCACTACTTCTTCACGCGAGAGCACGGAACCGAGGCCGAGGCGCTTTTCCGCAAGGCCTTCCTTGAGGAGGATGAGCCGATGATCGAGGCCGTCCACGCGGCTTTCGGCGACGAGAATTTCTGGCAGGCCCGCCCGGTCATCCTGCCCAGTGACGCCGCCGCCGTCCGAACGCGGCGCCGGCTAATGCAGATGCGCCGGGAGGAAGACGGCGCCTAGAGTTTTTCCGATTTACATCGGGTCGGCACCAGCCCGCTATTCCGTAAAAACTCTAGCGCCCCGACTTGATCCGCGCGATCTCGTCGGCGCCCAGGTCACGGATGCGGACATTGCGGAAGAAGACTTCGGCCGCTTCGAATTCCAGCGCGATCCGGCCGGCCTTGAGCGGACCGCCGCTGCGGCCAGTCAGCGAGAACAGAGTGTTAACGATCCGTCCGTTGACCACGTGCGCGGATTGATCGCCGAAGGCATAGAGATCAAGCGTGTTCCAGTCATCCAGATGCTCGTAGGCGCCGGCGTGGACGTGCCATTGGCGCGCGATCCCCCCGGCGACCTGCGGTTCCTGCCAGGTCTTCGGCAGGCCCGGAAGCCAGTTCGGCCACAAGGGCGTTCCGCCAAGCACGGGGCCCTGCAGCGCACGTGTGTTGACCATGATAGCATCGCCGACATCGCCTTCCTCGACTTGAAATTCCAAGCAGTCGGGAAACAGGCGGTCGCGCTCGGGGCCCATGTGATAGAGCACCCCGCTGTTGCGGCGCTGGAGGTCGCGCGGGGCGAACCGGCGCTGGCCCCAGCGGAATTCGACCCGGAAATGATAGTCCGCGTGGATTCCCGCCGTGGCGATGTGGCCGAACGTTGCCGCAGCGGGCCCATCGAAGGCGGTGCCGAGGAAGTGCAGTACACCATTTTCGATCACCACCGCGTGGTGCGCATCGCGATTGCCGACGCCCTGCTCGAAGATAGTCCAGCCATCGAGCGAGTGGCCATCGAACAATGTGCGCCAGGCCATTTCGGGCGGCGGCGTAGCTGCCGGCAGTTTGGCCGGGGCGATTACGCACCCGGCCAGCACTGCCGCGCCCCCACCGATCAGGGCGCGACGGTCGATCACGCCGCCACTGCGAGTTCTTTTGTATCCTTGGTCGTGGGCACGAACGGCAGGTAGCTCACGCGCATGCGCACGGCGAAGTCTATCGCGTGTTTGCCCGGGGCAAGTCCGCCGGGCTTCATTGCGATTATCTTGGCCTTCTCTCCGAAGTTCCAGCGGTCGTCGTAGACGGTTTCCATTTGGTCAAGCGTGTATGTCTTGCCACGCACGTAAAAGCGCACGTCCTCCCGCGCCACGGTTTCGCCGTCGACGGTGACCTGAATGTCCTCGATCATCGAGAGGCCAAGGCCGCGGTAATAGGGCAGGCGGCCATAGAAGGCGAAGCCTAGGTCAGAACTCTCGAGGCTGTCCTCGATGATCATCTTGTTGTCCATCATGGCAGAGGTCTCCTTATACTGCAGCTTTGAGGGCAGGGATTTCGGGTTCGTCGAGCAGGCGTGCCAGCATCACCTGCTGGCGGCGCACCTGCTCAACCGAGTCTGGCTCCTCAACATCTTCGATCCAACGGTTGCCTTCGTATTCAGAGCAAATGTAACCATTGTAGCCGCCTTGCTGCAGCACGCTGACAATCTCATCGTAAGGAATCGACGGTTCAACGCAGTCAGCGGACATCTCGTAGAACTTGCCATGAACGTTGTAGATCATATCCATGTAGTCGAGCATGCGCTTAGGCTCAAAAGCGGCGTTATGCCGCATCACCTCGGCCATGCCGATCGCTGGCCCCACGCCGCCCATCTGCTGAACGCCCAAAATGACGTACTCTGACAGGACGCGGTCCTCATAGGCCTTGATGATGTAGTCAGCGATATTCTGAGGCACGCCAAGCCGCTTGAACTTTTCTGCCCAGACGCGCGGATAAGCATGCAGGAACATACCCATGTCAGGCAGGAAACCTAGCGCCGGAGAGCCCGACTTCTGGAAAGCCTCGGCAATGCGGATAATCCACGGATGATCGAAATGCAGCGGTGCATGGACTTCAGTCAGCAGCTTGATGCCCTTTTCCTCAGCATAGGGCGCAGCCGCCACCAATACTTCGGGCGCGATCGAAACCAGCGAACGGATGTATGGCACGCCCAATCTTGCGCCCAGATCGATGTCATTCCGCACACTCGCTACTTGCTCATCAAAGGGCATCTCGCGGCCCTTGTAGCGCTTGTAATCGAGCATGTAGTCATGGCTCACCGGTACGCAGTCGTATTTGGCAATTAGTCGGTGCCAATTATCGATGTCAGCATCGGCAACGCCCACTTCGGGCCAGCCCCAAAATGTCTGTTCGCCAATGATTTCGATGCCGTTCGCGCCCAGTTCGGCGCAAGTGCGGATGCAATCTTCCAGGCTCATCTTGCCCTGAAAGGTTTCGTTCTGGAAGGAATAGAGGCTGACGCCTCGCTTGATTGGACTAGTCACAGGTCACCGCTCCCTATTGGTGTAAACATGTCGAAGAACGAGGATTCGATTGCTGCGATCGCACAGAGGCGAAGGTGAAGCCGCTCTTTCCCCTAGAACCTGAATCTTTGCGACCCTCGCCCTAATTGGAATTTATATTCTTATAATTTCGGGCGCACGTCAAGAGGGATTCTGACTAATCGGATTGCCTTACAAAATTAGAATGAACATACGTATTTATGCGTAGCAACTTCTAATGAGGTCTCGGGGAAATGCCACGCTGACATGCGCTGATTGTTAATGGAGGCAGATTTGACGACGCTCCGGGCTATAATCGAGCTTTTCGCGCTCGCTCTTGCGGCCTTCTTTGCGTTTGTAGGCTGGCACAAGTCGAGGGATACCATCGCCGACTTGCGCCACTATGGCGCGTGGACCGTCTATCTTCCGGAATGGCTAGGCCGATTGGTTGGCTGGAGTGAGATTGGCTGCGCCGCTATGGTGCTTGTCGGTCTGATAGGACTGCTCCCGAAATCGCAGCGGTTGATCCGGCGGGCTGCGCTGGCGCTCATCGTCAACCAGGTTATCGCGTCCTCAGTCCACCTTTGGCATGGCGAGAACGCAGCTTTGCCGCAAAATGCACTGCTGATTGTCATGTTGCTATTTGTGGTGTGGGGCACAGGCGCTGGCAGCGCCCAACCCAGTGTTCAAGCGGAAGAATAACTTCGCTGTTCAATGTCTTTTCGGATGCGGTCGTCCATACCGTCCATTGGCCAAAACAAGACAATCAGCACCTGAAAGCCGATGAGGATAACTGTCCCACCATAGTAGAACCAGCGTATCGCCTGCCGCGCCGGTTCGGTCACTTCGGCCGCGTCGTAGCTTACCCATGCCAGCAGAAAGGCTACACCGGCTGTCCCGATGGCCATGCCAACTTTGGTGGCAAGGCTGACCCCAGCAGACAGGATGCCCTCGTTGCGGCTGCCAAAGATCCATTCGTGCCAGTCAACTGTGGCAGCAATCATGGTGAAAGCCGCAGTTATTGTCACGGAAGTAGCCAGCGATGCCGCCAAATAGATGGCGAGAAACACCGCAGGCTGATTTTCGAACAGCGGCAGTATGGCGAACAGCACCGTTGCCGTAGTCAACACAATCACGCAGCCCCTTCGGATGCCAAATCGAGCAAATAGGGGCGGTGCGAAGAATGATGACAAGAGCAGCATTCCCGCCACTGCAGGCAGCATGATTGATATCATCCAGGGGCGGCGCAGCACGTCTATTGCGAAATAGGGCGTTGTCGCCATCATCGCGCCAAAGCGGATGAAGTAGATCAGGCAAAAAAGAAAGGCGACCCGCCATGCCCGGTTGCGAAACATTTGCCGAATGACCGGAAGGATCGCGGCGGGGCGATCCGCCGTTTCAACAATGCGTTCGCGGCAATTACGAAACAGCATGGCGATCGCAATCATCGCAATCGCGCCGAACAGGATCGCCACGCCTAGAAAGCCGCGGCGCTCATCTCCGCCGCCAATCAAACCGACCAGCGGCATTGTTGCAGCCGTTCCAAGGACAACAGAAACTGAAGTGCCGATTGAGCGCATGCCGCTTAACTTCAGACGCTCTGCAGACTGTGCGGTAATCATTGGCATCAAGGCCGTGTAGGGAATGGAGCCCAGCGACATCAGGATGCCCAGCCCTTTGAACGTCAGGAAAGCATAGACTAACCGGGCATTCACCGACCAATCCGGCATGGCGAAAACCGCCACGAAAAATACCGCATAGGGCAAGGCCGTAAACAGAAAATATGGACGCGTTCGGCCCCAGCGACTGCGTGTGCGATCGACCGCCACACCCACAAGCCCGTCAATTACCGCATCGAGCAGGCGGGCGAGCAGAAAGATCGTGCCGATCGCCGCCGCAGGGAGCCCTTCGACTGTGACGTAATAATAGAGCAGAAAGGCACTCGCCATGTTGTATGGCAGACTGAAACCCAGATCGCCGAAGCCGTAACTCAGCTTTTCGGCAAGGCTAAGGCGGTCCGATTTCGGGTCCAGCTCATTACCATCGATCGAAGCGGCGAGTGCCATATACTTGTTCAAATCCCAAGCGTGCGCCGAGAAAATGCCACCGATTCCGCGCCGGGCAAGCTGGGACGACATTCCAGACCAATGTCACCAGCATATCCAAGACTGCGCAGCAGTCCGATCTTCTCTGCCCAATCCAACTCGCCAGTACCCGGTTCATTGCGCCCGGGCATGTCAGCGACCTGCACGTGATGAATCAGATCGATACGACCGGTCAGGACCTCCGCCATATCTTCACCCATCACGGTTGAGTGATAGACATCGTACAGCAGTCGCAAGTTGGGGCTGTTCACCGCCTCAATCAGATCAAGGCCCAGTTTGGTGGAAACGAGGTACATACCGGGGTGGTCGACTCGATCATTCAGCGGCTCGAGCACCAGCATTACCTCGGCTGCTTCCGCTAGTGCAGCGGCCTGTTTCAGCGCGCTGATAGCGGCATAAAAATGTTCCTGCGGAGTTACGCCTTCGCGGTTGAATCCCGAGGCGATGATCATCGGCGGCGATCCAAGTTTCTTCGCCGCGACAAGGCTGTCACGCACGGCATCAAGAAATTCGTCGATCTGCGCAGGGTCTACGAGGCTGCGACGCGGATCGACGCAGATTCCAGTCAGGCGCACACCGCTCTCTTCAAGCGCCGCAGCAATCGCATCAATGGGCTTGTCTCGCCACAAATGAAACTCGGCCAGTTCCAGCCCCGCAGCCTTAACGGCTCGGACACGATCTGCAATCTCGGTATGCTCTTCGGCGAAAATCCACTCAATGCACGGTGATGCCCGCATTATCCCTCTCCTTTTGGAGTAAATTTTGGGGTGCGGGAAATGTGCTGTGCCTTGGATGCTATTGTGCAAACCACTGACAGAGCCTCTCCCCTGGGGCCTGAACGTTCAAATCCTCGCCCTAATTGGAATACATGTTCTTATAAAGCTAGGTATGTGTCAATGGG
>JANNZB010000592.1:0-4349 GCA_031410395.1 Novosphingobium sp. | reverse complement strand
GGTTTTTCGGTGCTGGCGGCGGCGCGGAGCAGTGCGTGGAGCTTTTGCGTCAGGAAGAACGGGGTTTTCACGTTTAGGTCCATGACCTTGTCCCACCCGGCTTCCGGGAAGCTGTCAAAGCTCGCGCCCCAGGCGATGCCTGCATTATTGACGAGAATATCGAGGCGATCTTCGCGAGCAGAAAGTTCGGCGGCAAGCGCCTCGATGCCCGCCATATTGCCGATGTCGCCGGGGATGGCGATGCAGTGGTCACCCAGTTCGGCGGCGGTGGCCTCAACCTCGGCCACTTTGCGCGCGGTGATATAGACGCGAGCACAGCCAGCCGCGAGGAAGCCTTCGGTGATCATCCGGCCGATCCCGCGGGAACCGCCAGTTACCAGCGCGACGCGCCCCTCAAGTGAAAAAAGCCGGGAAATGTCCATCGAATCCTCCGTGAAGCGCCTTAGTGGCAGCGCTTGGCCGGTGACGCAACGGTCGCTAGAAACCCTTCGTCCAGCTGAAGCCCAGTCCGACATCATCGCGCAGATCAGCGTAGTGTCCGGGGTCGGTGCGCCAGAACAGGCTTGCGGTCACTCCGCCACCCGCGACAAGACCGTGCCACGCGATTTCTCGATCAATCTCCCGCCCACGCGGGGTGAGACTTATGGTGGAGACACCCTGCGTCGCGCGCAGAGTTTCGTAGCTGTATGTAACCGGCAGCAGGAAGTTGATCCCGCCGCCGTTCACCCGCATCGGTTGTGAAATGCGCAAAGCGATACTGTCGGCGTTCTGGAAAACACCGCTGCGAGAGACATCAAACGCCCAGGCATTTTCGCTGAGCCGTGACCCTGAAGTCAGCGTTCCTGCGACGCGCGGGCTGGTCCAGCCTTGCCGCCAGTTGGCCGCCAGCCGCCAGGACTTGCCCAGCGGCAGCGCGGCTCCGGCATCGAAGAACATGGATGAGGCACCCTTGGCGCCGAGTCCCGAGGCAATCCGCGCCCCGAGTACGCTGCGCCTCTCATCGAGCCAGCTCGCGCCAAGACTGGTTTGCAGCGCACCAAAATGCCGGTCGAGCGCGGCTCCCACGCGGACAAAGTGATCGGCGTTTCGAGCGCCGGTGATGCTGCGCGATAATTCGTCCGCGCCGCTCTGGATCACCCGGCCATTTTCCGCTGACACGGTCAATCCCCAGCGCCCCAGCGCATAGCGGCTGGCCAGCGCCGAATAGCCCTGATGGCTAAAACCAAGGTCGCTCGCAGAATCGCCCGATATCAGGAAGGCGGGCGTCTGCTTGCCCTGCAACTGCGCCACCATGCCCTCTGCGCCCATACCAAAGGCAATGCCGAAGCTGGCCTTTGGCGACAGCCGCCCTATCGCCTTGGCCGCCAGTACGCTCGCCACACGGGCATCGCCGGGCGAAAGTTGCAACCGTCCTTGCGGCCCCGCGCCGCGCAGATGCGAGGCATCGCCAACTGCGAATGACAGCGCCATACCGCCTGCCCGCGCAGAAAGGTTGCGCCCGCCGCCGGTCAAGGCACCCGACAGCCGAGGGGCGAAGCCTGCGCTGCTCAAGCCAAAAGTCGCGTTGTAGGCGCGCTGGTACGAATCAAGCACCACCGCCTGCAAAGCCGTGGTCCGCGAGGCATCACCCATTGCCGCTGACGTTGATATGGCAGTGCTGCCGATGGGAACCAGCGCGGTACTGTTATCTGCCAGCGATGTGGTGCCCTGCGGCGCAAAGGCAGCGGCGATATTGAGCGTGCCCCGGCCATAGACTGTATCGGTCCCAGCAGCGCCGAGATCGGTTGCCGTGCGGAGCAGCAGATCAACCACCTGCACCGCCGAAAGGTTGGGGAAATACTGCCGAACGAGCGCCACCGCCCCGGAAATCTGCGGCGCTGAAAAACTCGTGCCGGAAACCACGGTCACAAAGTTCTGGCCGTTGGTTGTGGTGACCTTGATCACCCCGTTTTCATAGACGCAGCACACCCGGTCACCCAGCGCCGAAAGGTACCACTGCTGTTCGGTCCCTGCCTCGTTTGAGAAACTGGATATCTTGTTCGCCGAATCGACCGATCCGGCTATGATAACGTTGCCGTTGCCAGCTGCGCGCAGCCCAATGGCAAATGTATCGGGATTGGTTGTGCTGGAAGTTCCATCGTTCCCGGCGGAAACCACAATAACCACGCCCGCAGCCGCCGCGCGCGCCACCGAATTGATCACCGTCTGGTTCGGCGGCGATCCGCCCAGCGAAATGTTGATAACCTTCGCCCCGCCTGCCACCGCCGCATCGATACCAGCGGCGATCTTTGAATCGAAAAATGAGCATCCGCCAGAATTGTTAATCCGGGTGGTCGCGCAGGACCCCGGATCATCGGCGCGGGCCGCAAGGATCATCGCGCCATAGGCAATGCCGACAATCCCTGTACCATCGCGCGCGGCGGCGGCGGTGAGCGCCACTTGCGTGCCGTGATTTGAATCGGGGTTGAACAGCCCTCGTGTGCCAGCAACATCAGCCGAAGCCGATGAAATTCGTCCGGCAAATTCAGGATTGGTGGTGTCTATTCCGCTATCCACAATGCCGATTGTCACGCCCGCGCCGGTTGCGCCGAGCTGCCAGGCGGGAATGACGTTATGCTGGCTCGGTCCGGTTGAACGGCGATACTCGCTGGTGTCAAAAGATGTAGCGGGAGTCGGGGTCGGCGTCGGGGTCGGCGTCGGCACCGGTGTTGGCGTCGGCGCAGGCGAACTGATGACGCCGCCACTGTCACCGCAACCTTGCAGTGACAGCAAGACAACCAGCGAGGCGCCAGTAAGCCAACGCCTTGAACGTTGATATGTAGTAGAGCAATCTGCGTTCACGCCCATTTCCTTTGCGGGCCAAGTTAGCCTGTGATCATTGCCTAATTCTGAACGCGCGAACAGATGGAACTTTCACCGAAGCTTGCGGGTTTCGCTCGGCGGGCTATAGGCGCGCGATTGCCTTGGCCCTCACGTACTGGGAATAACCGATGCCTGATCTTGAAACCCAGATCGAAGCTGCATTTGAAGCCCGCGACACTGTTACCCCTGCGAGCGCAGATGTGCGCAGCATTGTCGATGCGGCGCTCGAGCTGCTCGATAGCGGCGCAGTGCGGGTTGCCGAGCCTGACGGAAGCGGCGGGTGGACCGTAAACCAGTGGCTCAAAAAGGCAGTGCTGCTATCCTTCCGGCTCAACGATAATGGCGTGATGGAATATGGCTCGGCTGGCGCGCCCGCGTTCGACAAGGTTCCGCTCAAGTTTGAAGGCTGGGATGATGCGCGCTTCCGCGCCGCCGGTATCCGCGTAGTTCCGGGCGCCGTGGTGCGGCGCAGTGCCTTCATCGCCAAAGGCGCTGTGCTGATGCCGAGCTTCATCAATCTGGGCGCGCGGGTTGGCGAGGGCACGATGATCGATACCTGGGCCACCGTCGGTTCCTGCGCGCAGATCGGCAGCAATGTCCACATTTCAGGCGGCACCGGCATCGGCGGTGTGCTTGAGCCGTTGCAGGCAGGCCCGGTTATCATCGAAGACAACTGCTTCATCGGCGCGCGCAGCGAAGTTGCCGAGGGCGTGATCGTCGGCACCGGCGCGGTGATTTCGATGGGCGTGTTCATCGGTTCCTCAACCAAGATTGTCGACCGCACCACTGGCGAAGTCCACATGGGCAAAGTGCCGCCCTATTCGGTGGTCGTCCCCGGCGCGCTTCCCGGAAAGCCGCTGCCCGATGGCAGCCCGGGTCCGTCGCTTTACTGCGCGGTGATCGTCAAAACGGTTGATGCGCAGACGCGCAGCAAGACCGGGATCAACGAGCTGCTGCGCGATTAACGCCGCAATGGTGCCGCAATCTGTCCTCGATCTGGTTACAGTACGCGAGGGCGGCACCATATCCGAGGCGATGGGCGATGCAGCCTTGCTCGCCAAAGCGGCTGACGATGCCGGTTATCACCGGTTCTGGGTGGCTGAACATCACGGAATGCCGGGAATCGCCGGCGGGGCAACGGCGGTTGTCCTCGCCCACATTGGCCATTCCACATCGCGCATTCGCATCGGCTCGGGCGGCATCATGCTGCCCAATCACAACCCCTTCGTCATCGCCGAGCAATTCGGCACGCTGGATGCGCTGTTTCCCGGCCGCATAGACTTGGGGCTCGGCCGGGCGCCCGGAGCCGATCGCCGGATCGGTCAGGCCTTGCGCAAGGATCTGATGCAGGCGTCAGAAATGTTCCCGCAAGATGTGATGGAGTTGCAGGCGCTGTTCGCTGGCGATGAGCGGCTGCCTATTGTGGCTAGTCCGGGGATTGGCGCAGCGGTGGAAATGTGGGTGCTGGGATCAAGCCTGTTCGGCGC
>JANNZB010000591.1:0-2849 GCA_031410395.1 Novosphingobium sp. | reverse complement strand
GGGTCACGACGGTAATCTGCCCCGAACGACTCGCATCTATGCAAAGTATAATCTCCACCGGATGCAAAATGTGACCCGGTCTCTGACCAAGCTTTGGTTTCAGGTGAGAAGAGAGGCGCGGACCTTTGGTGCTGACCATTTGCTGATCACTGGTCAACGAGGGAAACCCTATACGGTGATCAAAAGTCCATAAACATCTGCAAAAATGAGACAAATATGGTGGGCGCGGCAGGGATTGAACCTGCGACCCCACCCGTGTGAAGGGTGTGCTCTACCACTGAGCTACGCGCCCGCTTGGCAACGGAACGCGCGCCATTAGATCGGCAGCCGTGAATTGACAAGCGGGCAAACCATCCTAGAGGCGCGAAGTATGAGCGATGAAACACCCTCGTCCGGCCCGGACACTCCGCCTGATCACCTCGCGATCAATCCGCGCAGCCCGCACTTCAATGGCGATCTGCTCCAGCGCGGAATCGGCATTCGTTTCAAAGGAGTAGTCCGCCATAATGTCGAGGAGTACTCGATTTCCGAAGGCTGGATCCGGGTTCAGGCCGGCAGGACGATGGACCGCAAGGGCATGCCGCTAACACTAAAGCTCAACGGCCCGGTCGAAGCGTGGTTCGAAGATCTGGGCGAAGACGCGCCGGTAGCGAAGAAAGACTAAGCTAGTCTCAGCGCCGGTATTCGGCGATGATCGCGCCGATGGGCTCATCGGCGAATCGTTCCGACAATAGTTCAGCGGCCTGCGATCTGCGCGCAGTCTTGCCATATTTTTCAGGGGATTCGTTGTAGATAAATCCCTGCACCGGCCACGCCGTGCTGCCCAACCCCTGAAGCGGCGCGAACCAGACGCGGACCTCGCTCCAGTCATTGTCGGGGGATACATCCACCGCCCGCACGTCGTTTTCGATCTGACCTCGCGCTCCATTGATCAGCGACCAGTTGGCATGGCGGAGCAGCACTGTGCGCGAATCGATTATTCCGCTTATCGCCGCAACATGGCCGAGTTCCATCTTGCCGTGCGGCTTGAATGCCATCACCGCGCCCAGCTTTGGCCGATCCCCCCGGGCATATTTTCCCGCCGCCTGACCCCACCAAGTCCATGCGTCCCCGCGAATTTGGATGCCTGAAACGGTCCGCGCATAGGGAACGCATTGCAGCATCGCCGGAAGCGAAATTGAACCGCCACCGCTGACAAGGGCAATTTCGGAAACGCCACTTGCTTTTGCCGGAACGGCCGCTGCCGCGAGCAGTGATGCAATTGCCAAGAGTTGCCTGTGAACCATGCCTCAATCCTTGCAGAATCGAGGTATCATCCGGGTTTCTACATATGGTTAACCCGTGGCAACTATTTGCCGCCATCCGGCAGCTTGTTGCCGCAAAGCTTGCAGATAGTTGGCGGAAGCCCCACTGCGTGCAGATACACCACATCGCGAAGCAACCATGAAACCGCAAGTCATCATTATCGGCCGGCCCAACGTCGGCAAGTCGACGCTGTTCAACCGCCTCGTCGGCAAGAAGCTCGCGCTGGTCGATGATCAGCCGGGGGTGACGCGAGACCGCCGGATGGGCAATGCCAATCTGCTCGGGCTCGAATTTACCATAGTCGATACCGCCGGATGGGAGGATGACGATCCCGAAAGCTTGCCCGGGCGGATGCGTGCGCAGACCGAAGCGGCGCTCAAAGGTGCTGACGTGGCACTGTTTACAATAGATGCGCGGGCAGGGATCACTCCGCTTGATGAGGAGATCGCCCGCTGGCTTCGCGTTTCACCTGTTCCCGTCATCCTGCTCGCCAACAAGGCCGAAGGGCGCGCTGCCGAAGCCGGGCTCATCGAGTGCTACGCGCTGGGCCTTGGTGAACCTGCGGCGATTTCTGCGGAGCACGGCGAGGGGATGGCCGATCTGTTCGAAGCTCTGCTTCCCCATATCGATGGCAAGGAGGCCGAGGCCGAGCCAGAATTCGACGAAGAGGATCCCGCTGCACCGCTCAAGCTGGCGATTGTCGGGCGACCGAATGCGGGCAAGTCTACACTGATCAATGCCATGCTGCGCGAAGACCGGTTGCTGACCGGGCCGGAGGCTGGGATCACCCGCGATTCAATTGCCGTCGACTGGCTGTGGACCGATGATAAGACTGGGCTGGAACGCCCGGTGCGGCTGATTGATACCGCTGGCATGCGCAAAAAAGCGCGGGTGGTTGAAAAGCTGGAAAAAATGTCCGTCGCTGATGCGCGCCACGCGGTTGATTTCGCTGAGGTAGTGGTGCTGCTGCTCGATGCCACCTTGGGGCTTGAACATCAGGACTTGAAGATCGCCTCGATGGTGCTCGAAGAAGGTCGCGCGCTGGTTATCGCGATCAACAAGTGGGACATTGCCGAGGACGCCTCCTCGCTGTTCAATGGCATCCGCGGCGCGCTTGAAGAAGGTTTGGCGCAGGTGCGCGGGGTGCCCCTGCTTTCGGTTTCGGCTCGGACGGGCAGAGGGCTTGACGAGCTATTGCGCACCGCCTTTTCGATCCGCGAGGCTTGGTCAAAGCGCGTTCCTACCTCTGCACTTAATCGCTGGTTTGATTCAGCGCTTGAAGCCAACCCGCCACCCGCGCCCGGCGGCAGGCGGATCAAGCTGCGTTATATCACTCAGGCGAAAACCCGGCCTCCCGGATTTATTGTGTTCGGCACCCGGCTCGATCAGTTGCCGACCAGCTACCAGCGTTATCTGGTTAACGGAATTCGTCGCGAACTTGGCTTTGATGCTGTGCCGATCCGACTGACTCTGCGCAGCGCGAAGAACCCTTTCGCCAAGGATTAGGGTTTTTGTTGTTTAGTCGGCGCCAGCCCACTCCCCCG
>JANNZB010000590.1:0-3034 GCA_031410395.1 Novosphingobium sp. | reverse complement strand
CGAGCCAGCCAGCCCGAGTATGGGGACCGCGGCACCTCCCGCCACTCCCGAACTGCCAAAAATCGGCGGCGAAAAGGCTTTATGGCCGCAAGACCTTGCCGCTTTCGACGCGTGGTGGATGCATGAACCCTCGCTCGATTTCGGCACAACGACAAAACGCGTGTCAGCGCGCGGGTCCGCTAATCCTGATCTGCTCATTCTGGTAGAGCAACCCGAAGTGGCGGACACCGAAACCTTGCTTGCTGGCGAACAGGGAGCGATGCTTTCCATCATGCTCCGCGTCATGGCGATTGCGCCCGAAACCGTACGCTTCGCCAGCGTGCTCCCCCGGCACACACCGATGGCTGATTGGACCGGATTACACGCGGCCGGAATCGCCGATGTTCTCGCCCACCATCTGCAACTCGCAGGTCCGCGACGCATAATGTCGTTCGGAAGCAACATCCCACCGCTTCTTGGCAACGATCCGGCGCAAACCGCTCAGACTTTACATATTTTTAACCAAGATGGCAGCACAATCCCGGTGTTGGCAGAACGCTCGCTCGATGCGCTGATGCGCCCGAAGGCGAAATCTTTTTTCTGGCAGCGCTGGCTTGATTGGACGGGGGTTTGAACCGAGTGACATTCGCCAAGTCGACATTGCTGGCCGGTTTCTGCGCGCTTTTTGCTGGCGTTGACGTTGCGCCCGCTTATGCCAACAGCGCCGCACTCGATTATTTTCAAAACCGGGCTGAGCGCACGGCTGTTCCCAAACTGCTCAGCCAGGACGAGCGGACCTATTATCAAGCCCTGTTCGCCGCGATCAATGCCGAGGACTGGACCAAGACTCAGACCTTGCTTGCGCAAAGGGCCGATGGCCCGCTGCATCTGGTGGCCCGCGCCGAATATTATGTTGATCCGAAAAGCCCCAAGATCGATGTGTCGTCGCTCGATCAATGGCTGGCGCAGGGTGCCGGCCTGCCCGAGGCTGAACAGGTGGCCGCTCTCGCGGCAAAGCGGGGTTCGGCGGTCACTATCGCCCTGCCAACCGCACAGCCCTTTGCCAGCTTGCCGAGCAGCCCCAAACGTTTGCGCCCGCGTGATACCAATGATGGCACAATGCCCTCATCAATAGCCACCGGGATTGTCGCCAAGATTAAAGCCGACGATCCGATCAGCGCGCGCATTCTGCTCGATGGGATCGACGCAACGCTAAGTCCAGCTGCGCGCGCCGAATGGCGGACAAAGGTGGCCTGGGCGTTCTATATCGAAAATGACGATGCCACCGCGCTGGCGCTGGCCAACTCAACCGCCGAGGGCGCTGGCCCTTGGGTGGCTGAAGGCATGTGGACGGCGGGCCTTGCAGCATGGCGGACCGGAGATTTCCCCAGTGCTGCCGAAGCCTTTGGCCGCAGCGCCAGCCTGTCAGAAAATGGCGAACTCAAGAGTGCCGGTTATTATTGGCAAAGTCGCGCGTTTGTTCGCGCTCGTCAACCCGAAATGGCCGCCGCGCCGCTGCGCTTGGCCGCAGCGCGCGATGAGACGTTTTATGGCATGCTGGCGATTGAAAAACTCGGCACCAAGGTTCCTGAGACTCACGGTGCTGCTGATTTTTCGGCAGCCGATTGGCAGTTGCTTCGTGATCAACCGAATGTGCGGGCCGCCGTCGCACTGTCCGAGATCGGCGAGGACGGCTTGGCAGACGAAGTGCTGCGCTATCAGGCCAGGGTCGGGGATCCTTCGTTGTATCAACCGCTCGCCCGGCTCTCACGCGATATGGGGCTGCCAGCGACGCAACTGTGGATGGCCTACAACGCGCCGCGTGGCGGAAAGCCCGAACCGGCAACGCGTTATCCGACTCCCAAGTGGACCCCGGCGACGGGGTGGAAAGTTGATCCCGCACTGGTCTATGCCCACACTCTACAGGAATCGGTGTTCCGCGCCCGGGCGATCAGCCAGACCGGTGCGCGCGGACTGATGCAGATCATGCCTTCCGCCGCATATGATCGGTCGACTGAACTGGGCATTTCCGGCAGCGCTAGCGATCTCGTTCGCCCCGAAGTCAACCTCGCATTCGGGCAAGCTCATTTACAAATGCTCAAATCGCAGTCCGGCACCCAAGGCCTGCTGCCAAAGGTTATCGCTGCCTATAACGCCGGCCTTGTGCCAATTACCAAGTGGAACACCGAGATTCGTGATCAGGGCGATCCGCTGTTGTGGATTGAATCGATCCCCTATTGGGAAACGCGCGGATATGTGAATGTCGTGCTGCGCAATTACTGGATGTATGAACGGCAGGCGGGCGGTATGTCCGAAAGTCGCACAGCCTTGGCGCAGGGCATGTGGCCGACCTTCCCCGGTCTCACCGGAAGCCAGGGCCTGCGCGCCAGTGCAGGCGGAAGCATGATCAATGGCCGTTGATCCCGAACGGCTGTTCAAGCCGATCAACATCGCGCTTCTGACGGTTTCCGACACACGCGGGCCAGAGGACGATACCTCGGGCGATATTCTGGCGGACCGCATCCGCAATGCGGGCCACCACCTGATCGAACGCGCGCTTGAGAAAGACGACGTTCCGCGCATCGTGGGCAAGATCAGCAACTGGCTCGATGATCCGCGCGTCGATTGCATCATAACCACCGGCGGCACCGGTCTCACGGGCCGCGATGTGACGCCTGAGGCGCTCGACCAGATTAAACACACGAACAACGGCAAGGAAATTCCCGGTTTTGGCGAGATTTTCCGACTGCTCAGCTACCACTCGATCGGCACCTCTACCGTGCAATCGCGCGCAATGGGGCTGGTCGCGCGCGGCAAATATATCTTCGCCCTGCCCGGATCGAACGGCGCGGTAAAGGATGGCTGGGACGGCATTCTTGCCGAGCAGCTCGATAGCCGCAATCGGCCCTGCAATTTTGTCGAACTGATGCCGCGGTTGAAGGAAGTTTGAGCGCGGCATCCCCGGTTTGGACCTTGTCTGGCAGGATCCGCACTGGCGAATGTGGAAGGTCACCGGTGCGCTTCCGATGGTGGACGGGGCGGCCCACCTCGAACG
>JANNZB010000589.1:0-4529 GCA_031410395.1 Novosphingobium sp. | reverse complement strand
AAGCATACATCGCCGACGTCATCGCCAAGATCGCAGCCGACTGGCCAGCGACCCGATGGGATGAACTCATGCCATGGAACTGGCTACCGCCCCAGCCCGCAAAACTCGCCGCATAATCTGCGGTCGCCAGACCACGCTTACCTTCCTTGCGAGATCGCGAAGGTTGCGACTGGCAGCGGAGAAGCCGCAGCGGGCGTGAGGCGGTATTGGGCCGCCACGTCAGGCATGGCGAAATTAACGATGCGGGCTTCATCGCATAAATTGCCAGCGCCACCACCAGCGCGCTCAACAATCTGCCCCCCTGCGGCAAAAAATGACCGCCCTCGATCATCATCGATTGGGCGCCGTCGATTGCTTAGTCCCAGGTTAGCCGCGCAACAATTTCAGAAGGCGAAACCCGCCCTTACCCCGACAGTGCGCGGCTGAATTGGCACCACGTAAGGCCGCTGGCCGCACGATCCGCATTCGGTGAACCGGGATGCCTGCCCGCGCTCGTCGAAGACGTTGGCAACGAACAGTTCAAGGTTGAACTTGTCCCAGTCCGCGCCAAGCGACAGGTTTACCGTGGTGTAGCCCGGAATCTTGCCCAGTTGCGCGGCCGGGTTGATCACATTGCCCGAGAATACTTCGAACACCGCCGTTCGGATATCGCTCGAGGCTTCGCTTTGATAGGCGGCGTTGATCTGGCCGAAGGCCTTGGCGCTGCCAATGGCAGTGGTGTAGCGCGCAGTGCCCGATAGCTTCCATTGCGGCGTGATCGGCAATCTTGTGCCCGTTGGTGCGGAGATGAGATTGCCTGCGCCAGTGCACTTGTATGTTGGATCGTCATTCAGGCAAAGGTTCTGCAGGGTCTTGGCATCGTTATAAGACCCGGCGAAGTTGAGGCTTAGCGGCCCGGTGTTGGCACTCAGGTCCATTTCGATACCGCGAATGCGGGCATTGGGGCCATTGTGGATTTCGGTAAAGCTGTTGGCGCCGAGGAACGAGAACTGAAATTTGTTCCAGTTTTCCTGATAGATGGCGCCGTTGAGCCGTACGCCGGGAGCAAGCGTTGCCTTCCAGCCGAACTCAAAATTGGTCAGGTAATCAGGCTGATAGGGAGCTACGCTGGCGCGGCGGTTGATCCCGCCGGGGCGGAAGCCGCGCGAAACCGTGGCATAGAGCAGAACGTCGCTGCTAGGCTTCCAATTAACATTGAAGCGATATGTAACGCCATCGCCCTTAGCTTGCACCGGCACAACGGTGCCGCCCGAATAGATGCCAAGATTGGTGCATGGGCTGCCCGCAACAGCGGGAGCAATCAGCGTTGTGTTGGCTTGACCGGCAAGCTGGGCATCGCGCAAGCGAGTCCCGGACGTTGTAAAGCAACCTGCTACGCCGGTGCGGGTTGAACCCGCCGCATTTGGCGGCGGGCCGCCCGTCAACTGGTTGTATGCCGGATTTCGGCCAAACCCGAAGAAGCCGATCAACGAGTTGTCATATTTGAACCCGCGTATTCCAGCGGTGAAAGTGACGTTCGATGCGACGTCATAGCTGATCTCTCCGAACGCTGCGTAGTCACGATCAATGCGGCGTTGCTGGGTCAGCCACAGCGTGCCCGGAGTGCCGTTCACCGATAGCAGCGGGGCGAGGCCGGCGATCTGATAATCCTGATGAATGTCGTTCGATTGGCGCTGATAGAACAGCCCGGCGACAACCCGCAGCGGATTGCCCACTGGCGAAGCGATGCGCAGCTCATGGCTCATCTTCTTGAAGTGATCAGTGCCAAGCACCTTCTGGCGCGGATCGATAGTGCTACCTGCCGCGTTCTGATAATAGAAATAGCCGGCTAGGCCGCCGACCGATGAATAGAGCGAATCGTAAGCTTCAGAATAATCGGTATAATCGCTCGATGATGCTGCCTTGCGGTCAAGATAGGCACCGGCATAGGTCAGATCCCAATTGCCGATCTTGCCTTCAATCGTCAGCGCTGCCTGAACGAACCGATCCTGGCGGTATTCGGGGAAGAAATGCTGAAGTTTTAGATCACCGACGCGGGGATCATAGCCATAGGCCCCGTGGCTGCGGGTGTCCTGATACATCACCGCTGGTGTCACCGTCCAGTTATCGTCCAGCTCAACCTTCAGCGCGGCGCGGCCGCCAGCGATCTCGGTGTCGTTGTAGTTGTTCTTGACGAAAGCCGCATTGTTAACGCGGATGCCGCCCTTTGTTGACGGCGGGCAGCCGAGTGGCGCGGTTTCGGGCAGGAAGGCCCGGCATCCGGCCACGTTATCGATGTAACCTGCATCGCGTTGATAAAAGCCAACCACGCGGAGCGCCGCCTTTTCAGACAGCGGCGCGTTGAACCAGCCCTCCAGTTTGCCGCCGACACCGCCGTGGGCAACCGAATTAACCTCGCCATCAACGCGGCCTTTGAAGCCTTTGGTGCTGGGCTTGTTGGTGATGATGCGGATCGTCCCCGCCTCGGAACTCGCGCCATAAAGCGTACCTTGCGGGCCCGACAGACTTTCAATTCTGGCAATATCGTAAATATGAACGTCGAGGTTTCCTCCGACCGTGGTCACAGCCTGTTCGTCGAGATAAACACCCACTGCCGGGAGCGAGCCCGAATGGTTGCCTTCGCCGCCCGCGGCCACGCCGCGCATGTAGATGACCACTTGGCCGGGATTTCCGCCTGAATTGGCGGCCGGCTGGAAAGTTACCGAAGGCAGTTGCTGCGCATAACCCTTGAAATCTCTTATGTTGAGCTGTTCCAGCTTCTTGGTACCCAGCGCCTGAATGGAGATTGGCACATTTTGCAAGTTTTCACTGCGCTTTTGCGCGGTTACAACGATCACATCGGCATTATCGGCGACGCTGTCCCCGGGTGTTTGCTGGGCGAGAGCCGGCGCAGAAGCGAGCGCGGAACTGGCCATGAGGGCAGTAAGGACCGTGCGGTAGGCTGAATTTCGCATGCTAGATCCCCAACTAGTTGTGAAACGAAACTGATGCATCCTGAGTCAGGCGCCGATTTTCGTCAAGCCATCGGGCTTGCGCCAATGTGGAAAGCTGAAAGATGTGTCAGAATTGCAACGCTTCGGGCGCCTTTGGATAGGTGCCGAGCACCGGCCCTAATGCATCGCGCAATGGGTCCAGAAAGGTGGAAAAGGCTTTCCAGCCCTCGGTACCTTCGCGAAAGATCGGCTGGCGAACCTGTTCCGAACTCGCTGTGCGCACTGCACGTTCGGTCAAGTGAAAGTTCAGGCAGGCATCTTCAAACGCTAATCCGCAGTAGTCGAGCAGACGGCGAACTTCGCGTTCAGTGTGATCTACCATGTCCTCATAGAACACACGATGCACGCGGCTTGGCTGCACCCGGTCGATATGCGCCATCAGCCTCACATAGTCGCGGTAATACCGCCCCATATCGTCCAGCGCATAACTGAATGCTTGCCCGCGCGCGAAATGCTGTTTGAAGTTGGAAAAGCAGCAGCCGAGCGGATGGCGTCGGGCATCGATGATCCGGGCATTGGGCAGAATCAGGCGGATAAAGACAATGTGCGCCCAGTTGTTTGGCAGCTTGTCGATGAAAAACGGGCGGGCTGTTTTGCGCTGAATTCGCGTGCGGCTGAGGTACTCTTCACCGGTACGACGAATTTGCTCAGGCCCAAGCGCAGCCAATCCATCGGGGTACGCTGGATCACGCCGGGCGAGCATGGGGATGTCGGGAAGCTCGGTGGTTCCTTCAACCTGGCTGTGGCTGGAAAGGATTTGCTCGATCAGCGTCGATCCAGCGCGCGGCATGCCGATGATGAATATCGGATCGTTGGCGTCGCAGCCACGCCCCTCCTGCGCCGCGAAAAATTCCGGTGTGGCAACAGCAATCAGCCGATCAACGAAGCGCTCGGTCTCATCGGCGTCATACAGAAGTCCCTCGCGGCGCAGGGCATTGCCAGCGGCGTAATGGGCGAAAGCGGCTCCGGGTTGACCACGATCCTCATACGCCTTGCCCAGTGCGAAATCGAGGTGGAAGCGGTCATCGGCGGTGATGCGATCGCGGCCCAATTCACCTTCCATTGCGGCAAGATCGGCATCGGAAAACCGCACGGTCTTGAGGTTCGCCAGGCTCCACCACGCTTCGCCCAGTTCGGGCAGGAGGGTAATTGCCTGACGATAGGCAGCGATCCCTTCTGCCTGCTTCCCTACGGTTTTGAGCATATGGCCGTAGCTCATCCAGACACGCGGTTGACCGGGCGCCTTGTTCAGCACCGCATCGTAAAGCGATAGTGCTTCGTCAAAATCCCCGGTTCGGCCGAACGCAGCCGCTTGCAGATTGGCGTGGCCAGGGTTGTCAGGGTCTTCTGCCAGAACCCGGTTGAGCTCTTCGATTGCCTCGCTCGCCCGGTTCTGTCGGTAAAGCACCAGCGCTAGATTGGCGCGCGCCATGGTGAACGAAGGTGATATTTCCACCGCACGGCGCAGCAGGTTTTCGGCATCTCGATAACGCCCGATCCTCCCGGCAAGCTCGGCAAACATTCGGATCGCATAGA
>JANNZB010000588.1:0-2208 GCA_031410395.1 Novosphingobium sp. | reverse complement strand
CTGACGCGAGCTGCGCGCGTAACTCGGCCAGCCGCGCCACGATGGCGGGATTGCCAGTGCCTGTGTCATCGAACTGGGTGCGCGACTCAATGCGGGATAGCAGCGCCCAGTATTCTTGCCAAACACTGTGCTCGCTGCCTGCATGGCTTGGTTCGCCCATGTTTACAACCGTCGACCGGGCCGCTCGTCGGCGCAGCACGGGTGCCAAGCCTAGGTCGAGCGATTGCACTGCAGCCAGCAGTTCACCCTTTCTAGCTCGAATGAACGCCAGGCGGTGATGCGCTGCATAGCTCAATTCAGATTGACGCGCCTGCGTGCTCAAGCTGATGCCGCCCGTGGACGAATGGCGAACATCATCGGCGGCCGATACGCAGATTCGTTCGGCCTCATCAAGCCTGCCATCACTCATCAATGCGGCGACCAGCGTCAACCGATGAGGGGCCGTCAAATTGGGCACACCTACCCGACTAAGCGCCTCGGTAGCGGCCCCCGAGGCCTCCAAAGCGCGTGCGAGAGAAGTCGCATCCGGCACCCTGACCGCGCGATTGACGCATAACTCGGCCCGCGCATTGAGCACTAACGGCAATTCGTCCTCGTACCCCGATTGAACGAGATTCTGCTGCAGGCGGTCGCAAAGGCTCAGCGCTTCGGCCATGAGCGCCTCCGACGAGCCGTCCATGCCGACCAGGTAGCCGTAGCCCACCAGCGCCTCACGCATCGCCGGGACGACTAGAGCCGGATAGCGTTGCTCCGCCAAACGACAGGCTGCAAGAACGCGATGAAAGCCGGTTCGGATGCGGTCGCTGTCGCCGTCCAACCTGCCAAGCTCAAGCTCGGCACCACCTAGATTGATTGCCTCCTCAGTCGCAGCGCGATAATCGGCCAGATCCTGCCAGATCGCGTGGGCTGTTGTGAAATGTCGACACGCCATCTCCCAATTCGACCGCAACATGCCCACATAGCGGTTCACATAGGCGACACCGATGTAACTGTTGGCCTTAGCCTCGCCGCGGCGATCACCGCGTTGAGTGAACATCGTCCGCGCAGCGCTGGCGGACTCGATCGCGGATTCGACGTTTTCAGACCTATCGCCCGTCGGCCGCGCACGAATCGCGACAGAGCGGTGGAGCAGTACCTGCCCGGCATCAGACAAGTGGGCATCGCCCAATGACAGGTAAATGGACAGCGACTTTTCGTACGCCTCGATTGCCTCGTCGAATCGTTTGGCTACGTCAAGCTGCGTCGCGTTGTGCAACCGCACTGTACCCAAATTATTCAAGGCGTTGGCCAGACGGGCAGGCTCGCGCTTGGTGGATAGAAGAGCCACTGCTGATTCGATGCAGGGCAACGCCTCTGCGATGGGCACCACCCGCTTGCTCTGCGGATTGACCGCCAGCGACCACGCTAGGTTTAGCGCAAAAGTCAGCATCTCATCAGGATTGTCTGTCGTATCGTTCTTGCTCAAAGCCGAATAGCACAGCTTGGCCACGCCGTCGTAGTCGCGGGCATCGATTCGCCGGGTCAGCTCATTGAAGGCCGAGAACTCTGCCATAGTGTTGGCCATCTTTTGAAAGGCCGCACGCAGTGCATCGCCTTGTTCGCCTGGGCGTTGCATCAACGCTTCGATGCTCGGCGGCGGTTGTCGGCGTTTCCAAGCGTCCTGCGCCATGTTGGCTGATAGGGCGGACGGCGTCCACATGGGTTCGAACACCGAAACCAGTGACCAGCGTACGCCAAATCCGGGGCTGAAGTCATTCAGCGCGGCCTGCGCCGCCGGATGATCGATGCCACGGGCGAGTTCCCGCAAAGGCCCGATGACGCTGCCCAACTGCATGAAACTTGCTTCGAGCCCATAGCGAAATGGCGCGAACCACCGCGCGCCCCATTTGCCCCACCAGCCTCGTCGGCGTCCTGGCTTGCGTCTGCGATGCTCTGCAGAGGCCACGAACACTAGCGACGGGGCCATGGCACCCCGCCAGATGAGGAACGGGTAATCGTGGGGGCCGGTGTAACGGCAGTGCGGACACGTATAACGTGAAAAGTGATTGATCGGTTGCACATCACCGGCGAGCACGATTTCGGCCAACCAGATGCGTTCGAGGGTAATCGCGCCACCGCATTCGACGCAAGATTCGGTGCTTCGCGCGCTCAAAACCGGGGAAAGCAGGTCACGTGCCATCATCCACCTCATCTCAAGGCCCAGGCGAC
>JANNZB010000587.1:0-5759 GCA_031410395.1 Novosphingobium sp. | reverse complement strand
GCCAAGGCCGTGGCAGGCAAGCTTCACCGCTATCGGCGTAGGCGGCGCGCTGTGGGCAATACCGCTGCTCGCCATTTTGCTGACGCTGGGGCGCGGCCACGTGCTGTGGCAGATCGGCGCATTTTTCTCCAAACTGGCGGTGGTGACATTCGGCGGCGCCTATGCGGTGCTGGCCTATATGGCTCAGCAGGCGGTGCAGGGTTACGGCTGGCTGGGCGCGGGTGAAATGGCCGATGGGCTTGGATTGGCGGAAACAACCCCGGGGCCGCTGATCATGGTCACGCAATTTGTCGGATATCTTGCCGCCGCCCGCGCACCACTGCCGTTCACGCCGATGATCGCCGGAGTGCTCGGCGCGGCCTTGACCACGTGGGTCACCTTCGTCCCGTGCTTCATTTGGATCTTCGCGCTTGCCCCGTGGATGGAGCGGATGGCCCATGCGCAGCGGCTGAAGGGCGCGCTGGCAGCGATTACCGCCGCAGTGGTTGGCGTAATCGCCAACCTGTCCTTATGGTTTGCCCTGCACGTGCTGTTCAAGCGCGGGGCAATGATCGCAGCTGGCCCGTTGCGGCTGGCCGTGCCCGATCCGGTGAGCTTTGACTGGCGCGCGGGCTTGCTCGCAGGATTGGCGGCACTGCTGCTGTTCCGCCTGCAGTGGAGCGTAATGCGGGTGCTCGGGGCGTCCGCGGTGGGCGGATTATTGCTTTCTCAAATAGGCTGAAAGTTCAAGCCGCCTGCAACAGCTTGAACGGTTCAATCTCGCCCGAAAGATATAGCTTCTTCGCCTTCGCCCGGCTCAATTTGCCCGAGCTGGTGCGCGGGAGCGTGCGCGGGGGGACCAGTTCGACCACGCAGTTCATGCCCGTTATTGATCGCACCTTGTCACGGATCTGCGTGTGCAGCTTGATGCGTTCTTCGGGATCGGAAACGCGGCAGTGGACCAGCACCGCAGGCACTTCCTCGCCGCCATCGGTTTCCATCGAGAAGGCGGCGATGTCGCCGTGGTTGAAGCCGGGCAGCTGTTCAACCGCCCATTCGATATCCTGCGGCCAGTGGTTCTTGCCGTTGATGATGATCATGTCCTTGGCCCGGCCGACGATGAACAGATAGCCATCGACCATATAGCCCATGTCGCCGGTATCGAGCCAGCCATCTACGAGGCATTCCGCCGTCGCTTCAGGATCGCGAAAATAGGAGTGCATCACCGATGGCCCGCGGCACCATACCTTGCCGATGTGATGATCGGCGAGCACATCGCCATGTTCACCGCGAATTTCGAGGTCCATGTCTTGCACGGCTTTGCCGCAATTGACGATGGCGCGGTATCGCGCCGGGCGGTTGAGGTTGCGCGGCTGGCCCGAAAGGCGCTCTTCCTCGACCAGCTCCACCCGGATGCCTTCGCCCGGCGGCATGATGGTAACCGCCAGTGTCGCTTCGGCGAGGCCGTAGCTTGGCATAAAGGCGCTGGCTTTGAAGCCCGCTTCGGCAAAGGCGTTGACGAAGCCCTGCATCACATCGGGCCGGATCATGTCTGCCCCATTGCCGGCAATCCGCCAGCGCGACAGGTCAAAGCGTTCGGAAACATGGCTTT
The DNA here is from genome assembly GCA_031410395.1 of Novosphingobium sp. Lineage (GTDB taxonomy): Bacteria > Pseudomonadota > Alphaproteobacteria > Sphingomonadales > Sphingomonadaceae > Novosphingobium. The sequence goes on along the minus strand of JANNZB010000587.1, from coordinate 4,168 downwards.
GGCTCGAAATGCGCCGCGCGCAAATATCATAACCAAATGTCGGTGAATACGAGCACGAATTGCCCGGATTGCGGCTGATCATATCGAGCCACGCCAGCGGACGCCGCGCGAAATCCTCGGTCTTGAGGTAATCGACCGAGATCTGGTTGGCGATCATCGACAGGAAACAGCCGACCAGCCCCATGTCATGATACCACGGCAGCCACGAAATGCAGCGATCACCTTCGCCCAGCTTCATGCCGAACGAATGCCCGGCAAGGTTATTGAGCAGCGCCGTGTGCGTTACCGCAACGCCATGCGGAAAGCGCGTCGAGCCGGAGGAATATTGCAGATAGCAGATGTCATCGCCGCTCGCCTCGGGCAAGACGCAATCGGGCGCGGGCGTTAGGGCAAAATTCTCCCACGTCATGCCCTTGCAGCCTTGGCGGGCAGCAGCTGCTCCGGCCATTTCGGCGATTTCTGCCGGGTAAAACAGGATCACCGGATCAGAGCTTTGCAGCTGGACTGCCAATTGATCGATATAATTGTCCTTGCCGCCAAAGCTGGTGGGCAGCGGCAGCGGCACTGGCCAAGCCCCGGCATAAACCGCGCCGCAAAACAGCGCGGCAAATTCGGTCCCGGTTTCGGCGACCAGCGCTACCCGCTCACCCGGCTTCACTCCTTGCGCGATCAGGCGGCGTGCGGCGGCGAGCGATTCCAACCGCAGTTCGGAATAGGGATAGACGCGCGACAGGTTTCCGCGGGCATCGTGGAAGTTGAGACCCTTGTCGCCGAGCGCGGCGTAATCAATCGCCTCGCCAAATGTGCGAAAGTCAGAGTACCGGCGCGGCAGCTCATCATCGTTTGGAGTCGGCACCAGCACGGTGTCGGTCATAAGCGATAGCCCGTTTGTTGTTTCAATCGCGAGCAGATCAAGGGCACGTTTCACCACGGAAATACCGTATCGCGCATCAACATAAGCCCTGTCCCCACAAGCAGCCCTCCCCATTCGGGTGCGACTGTGGCACGATTATGGCGAAATGTGGCAGACTCGCAAACCCGCGCGACAACCAGGGCAGGGGCCAAAGCCGCCGCCCAAGCCGCTTGACGCTACGCGAATCGAGGAAATGGCGCTGCGCTACGTCGCTCGTTTCGCCACGTCTGCGGCAAAACTGGAAGGCTATCTGGTGCGAAAATTGCGCGAGCGCGGCTGGGCCGGGGAAGGCGAAGCGCCGGTGGCTGCGCTGGTCGAGCGATTCGTGGCGGCGGGCTATGTCGATGATGAGGCCTATGCCCGCAGCAAAACCGGCAGCCTGTTGCGGCGCGGATATGGCAAGCGGCGGATTGACCAGACGCTCGGCGCGGCAGGAATTGGCGAGGCGCACCGGGAACTTGCGCGGCCCGATCATTCCGCCCAGCGCGCAGCAGCGCTGGCCTGCGCGCGTAAGCGGCGGCTGGGGCCCTATGGCGCTCCGGTTGCCGACCGGGCGGCGCGCGAAAGGCAGATCGCCGCAATGCTGCGCGCCGGACACCCGCTGGACATGGCGCGCGAATTGGTCAATTCGCCGAGCATTGATGCGGCCGAGATTTGGGCCGCCGAAGGAGACGAATGATTATGCGCCGAACTGCCCCCTTTTTAGCATTCCTGATTGCCCTCGCCGTTTGCGCCCCCGCTGATGCGCGCCGCACAGCCCGCGCCATTGCCTCCGCGCCACATGCGATTTCGGGGCTGTCAGTCATCCCGCTGACAATCACCCACGGCAAAATGGCCCACCGCTTCCGCGTCGAGGTGGCCAAAACCGAGGACGAACAGGAAAAAGGCCTGATGTTCCGCAAGGCCATGCGGGCCGATGAAGGCATGATCTTCCCGATGATCCCGCCGCGCATGGCCGCGTTCTGGATGCGTAACACTGTGCTGCCGCTCGACATTATCTTCATCGGACCGAACCACCGGGTGCTGAACCTGGCAGCAAATGCGGTGCCCTATTCGGAGACGCCTTTGCCTTCGGTAGGTCCTGTGAGTGCGGTGCTGGAGCTGAATGCGGGCAGGGCTGCGGCGCTGGGGATCAGGCCGGGAGATTTGGTCCGGTGGTGAGGGGGGTGGTTATTTCCGCGGCTCGGCAATTTGATTCGGATATGATTTCAAGCCTTCGCCCGTTTCAGATCACCTGAAAATGAGTAATTTCCGATGCTTAATCAGACACGGCTTCGAGTAAATGCATGTCGCTTGGTTGAAGGCAGAGCTACAAATCAAGACGTCGATGAACTATTGCTCGGAGTTCGCGAGGTATGTCGAAATAATAAATTACTTGGCTTCGAATCGGCGTGTGACATGGCTGATTTCGTCGCCCACCAGACCGGTCGTGATAGAGGGGCCTGTCTAAAATTCACCAGATTGATGCACGATTATTTGAAATATCGAAGGAAACAGTGGGGGCACTCGGACTATGGAAAAGAGGAGTTACAAAATTGGTTTTTGGCTTTTAACGAGGTTAGAGAACGATCCTTCTTTGGCGAGGAAAGAAAAAAGTTTCAAAAGCTAGGCAAAAAATCATTAAAAACCTTGCGTAGAAAGGTGTTATCACTTACCCAAGGAGCATTTCTTTTTAAGACTGCCCTGAACAATAGGGAACGAGAGCTATATCATCAGATCGTAGAAACCTTCGTTTCTCCATCTATTTATGATGTTGGCGAGTTGATGTCAGAAATAGCAAAAATATTAGTTTTTGACAAGGCAATTGACGAAGAAGCGTGCGTGTTAGGGTCTATAAATTTTAAAAATTCAATAGTTTTGAATCTTGTTTGCAAGTTGCATCTGATGAATATCGTGGATAATGATAACAATTGCACATACGAACTATCCGCGGTTTTATCTGAAGATAATAAAATATTGATATATTGTAAATATGACGTTAGCGATATTGTCTCTGAGCTTCACATTGGCGCTGTGTTTTTTGACACTAATCTGCCTAGCGACCAATGGGCTTCAGAAAAATTGATTGAACTTGGCCACCTGAAATCTCACCATCTTGAGCTAAATTCAGATGGTAAGATTGATGTCAAACTTTAACTATTCACGTCAAAGCATGGATTACAGATGCTGGCCTGATATCGGACCCCACCACTGCCCCCAATCCCCCCATTCCCCCCTTGCCCCGTCCCCCCCACATCCGCTAGGCGCTTGCCCATGGGAATTCTCGGCAAGATCTTTACCTGGTGGGACGGTGCCACCATCGGAACGCTGTTCAATTCGGCGATGACCGGCGAGCAGGTTGGCACTGATGCGCAGGGCAACACCTATTTTCGCGCCAAAAAACGCCGCGCGGATGGCGGCGAGCGGCGCTGGGTGATTTACGATGGCGCCAATGATGCCAGCCGGGTTCCGGCGGAATGGCACGGCTGGCTGCACAACACCTATGATGGCGTGCCCGAAAGCCATCTGCCGCCCGCGCGCATCTGGGAGGTCGATTACACCCCCAACGCCACCGGCACGCCCGCTGCCTATCGCCCGCAAGGCGCGCTGGAAAAGGGCGGCCACCGGGCTGCGGCAACGGGCGATTATGAAGCCTGGTCGCCGGACGCCTGATGCGATGAAACGGGCAATCGCCCTGTTGACTATCGGCGCGGCGGCTTTGGCTGGCTGCAACCGGCAGTCCGATGAAGTGATCGAAGCCAAGGCCACAGAAGTTCCGGTCGGCATTGCCACCGGCGCTGGCGGCGGCCCGGCGGTGGAAAGCCAGTTCGGCACCCCGGTGAAAGACCGCGTGGCAACGCTCGGACTGCTCAACAAACGCAACAATGTTGAACAGGACGTTGTGCTGAAAAGCGGCGAATCACGGCGGATCGGCAATGTCTTTATCAAGCTTGCGACCTGCGAAAAAACGCTGCCGTGGGAAGACCCGCCCGAGGTTGGCGCATTCGTTCAGGTGTTCGTTGAACAGCGCGCAGATGCCAGCAAACCGTTTGCCTGGACCAAAACGTTCTCCGGCTGGCTGTACAAAAATTCTCCCTCGCTCAACCTCGTCGAGCACCCGATTTATGACGTTTGGGTCAAGGACTGCGCGATGAAATTCCCTGGCGAGGAAGAAGATCCGGTGGCGGCGGCGAGCAGCGCGCCAAAGGCGGCGGGGAGCGCCAGTGCCTCCCCATCACCCGCCGCCAAACCGTCGCCCAAGGCCTCGCCTTCTCC